>NZ_JAKJEW010000027.1:0-56793 GCF_022705245.1 Candidatus Skiveiella danica
ACATTCTCCAGCAATGATCCTGAAGACATAACGCGTGAGATGCAAATTGGTTGTCATGTTTTTAGAGAAGATCAATAGGTGAAGCCCTCCAGTTCTCTCCCCGGCTGAGCACCGATGATGGGGCCTTTGGCGTATTTCTTGCTCACGATTCACCCATGAACGAAGCTTTGCGAATTGTCGTCGTTGCTCCGGACCTGGATGTCGCCGATCCCCATGACGACGACGCCTTGGCGCAGGCCGGGCGCTCGCGCAGCCTGCGCATCGGCCTGCTGGAAAGCGGCTTCAACCTCGTGGCCACTTTGCCGGGCGACGTCTTTCTGACCGAGCGGCTGACCCAGCTGCGGCCCGATCTCGTGATCGTGGACGCCGAAAGTGAGGCCCGTGACGCGCTGGAGCATGTGGTGATGGCCACGCGCGACGCCCCGCGGCCCATCGTCATGTTCACCAATGACAGCGACACCACCCATGTGAAAGACGCCGTGGCCGCTGGCGTGTCGGCTTACATCGTGGCCGGGCTGGCCCCCGAACGCATCCGCCCCATCCTGGACGTGGCCCTGGCACGCTTCCAGCACGAGCAGGCATTGCGCCAGGAGCTGGCGCAGGCGCGCAGCGAGGTCGACGAACTGAGCGCCGAACTCAAGGACCGCAAGCTCATCGACCGCGCCAAAGGCCTGCTGATGCAGCGCCAGGGACTGAGCGAGCAGGCAGCCTATGAAAAGCTGCGCAAAGCCGCGATGGACAAGGGACTGAAGCTGGCCGAGGTCGCGCAGCGCATGCTCGACATGGCCGATCTGCTGGGCTGACGCTCACGCGAAGCCTCGGGTCGATGACCGCAGCGCGCGCATCGGCCCACTTTGCGCACGCGCAACAAACTGTCTGCATACTTGCGGCTTTTGTTTCTCCCCGGCGGCGCCTCCCGGCTTGTCGCCCACAGCCTGGACTTTCACATGCCCACCAGCTCGCCACGCCCACCGATCCAGTACGAAAGCCCCTGCGACCTTCCGCCGCAACGCCAATGTATGCGGGCCGCCACCTTCGGAATGGCAATGGGCCTGAGCGCCCTGCTGGCGGCCTGTGGCCCCGGCGCCGCGCCGCCAGCCGGCCCGCCCGGTGGCATGCCGCTGGCCGAGGTCGGTGTGGTCACCGTGGCGCCCGGCGACATCGGCCTGTTTACCGAACTGCCCGGCCGACTGGAGGCCTCGCGTGTCGCCCAGGTCCGCGCGCGCGCCGCAGGCATCCTTCAGAAGCAATTGTTCCGTGAAGGCAGCGACGTGAAGGCTGGCCAAGCGCTGTTTGAGATCGACGCGAGCCCCTATCAGGCCACCTACGCCAGCGCGCAGGCCAGCCTGGCGCGGGCCGAGGCCAACCTGATGCAGGCCCGCGCGCAGGCCGAGCGCTACAAACCGCTGGTGGAAGCGCAGGCCGTCAGCCAGCAGGAATTCGTCAATGCCCAGGCTGCGCAGAAACAGGCCGAGGCCGATGTCGCCACCGGCAAGGCGGCGGTTCAGACGGCGCGCATCAACCTGGCCTACGCCAGCGTGACGGCGCCGATTTCCGGGCGCATCGGCCGCTCACTGGTGACCGAGGGCGCACTGGTCGGCCAGGGCGAAGCCACACCGCTGGCGGTGATCCAGCAGATCAACCCGCTGTACGTGAACTTCACGCAGTCGGCTGGCGAAGTCATCGCACTGCGCCGCGCACTGGAAAGCGGCCAGTTCAAGCGCGCCGGTGGCCAGGCCGCCAGCGTCCGGGTGCTGCTCGATGACGGCAGCGAATACCCCCTGCCCGGCAAGCTGCTGTTCTCCGACCTGACGGTGGACGCCACCACCGGCCAGATCATGCTGCGTGCGGAATTGCCCAACCCGAAAGGTGCCCTGTTGCCCGGTTTGTACGTGCGCGTGCGGCTGGAGCAGGCCCAGGCCGGCAATGCCATCGCGCTGCCCCAGCAAGCCGTCACCCGCTCGCCGCAGGGCGACTCGGTCATGGTGGTCGGCTTCGACGGCAAGGTCAAGCCACGACCGGTCAAGGTCGGCAGCCAGCAGGGTGGCCAATGGGTCGTCCTGGACGGTCTGAAGGCCGGCGAACAGGTGATGGTGGACGGCTTCCAGAAGCTGCGCGGCGATGTGCCGGTCAAGCCCGTGCCGTGGGTGGCCCCAGGCAGCAAGCCGCCAGTGCCCGCGCCTGCTGCCTCGGCGGCCAGCGCCGCAGCCGGGCCCGCCTCCGCACCCGCATCCGCCGCCTCCGGCGTGGCGCGCTGAGGACCCCGCGCCATGGCGAAATTCTTCATCGACCGGCCCATCTTTGCCTGGGTCATCGCCCTGTTCATCATGGTGATGGGCGCGGTCTCCATCACGCAGTTGCCGATTGCGCAGTACCCGCCGGTGGCCCCCCCGTCGATCGTGATTTCGACGGCCTATCCCGGCGCGTCGGCCCGGACGCTGGAAGACAGCGTGCTGTCGGTGATCGAACAGGAAATGAACGGCTCGCCCGGCCTGATCTACATGGAGGCCGTGGCCCAGGCCAATGGCACCGGCCAGATCACGCTGAGCTTCCAGCCCGGCACCAATGCCGACCTGGCCCAGGTGGATGTGCAGAATCGCCTGTCCCGCGCTGCGCCGCGCCTGCCCTCGGCCGTCACCCAGCAGGGTGTGCGCGTTGAAAAGGCCCGCAGCAACTTCCTGCTGTTCGCCATCCTGTCGTCGGACGACCCGGCCTGGGACCCGGTGGCGCTGGGCGACTTCGCCGCCCGCAGCGTGCTGCCCGAAATCCAGCGCCTGCCCGGCGTGGGCCAGGCGCAGCTGTTCGGCACCGAGCGCGCCATGCGCATCTGGATCGACCCGGCCAGGCTGCTCGGGCTGAACCTCTCCGCCGCCGAAGTGACCGCCGCCATCCGCGCGCAGAACGCGCAGGTGTCGGCGGGCGAGATCGGCGCCCTGCCCAACGTGGCCGGCCAGGGCATCGCGGCCACCGTGGTCGTCAATGGCCAGCTCGCCAGCGTGGAGCAGTTTGGCCAGGTGGTGCTGCGCGCCAATGCCGACGGCTCCACCGTGCGCCTGAAGGATGTGGCGCGCATCGAACTCGGCGCGCAGACCTACGCCACCTCGGCGCGGCTGAATGGCAAGCCCTCCACGGGCATCGGCGTGCAGCTGGCGCCCACCGGCAATGCCATGGCCACCGCGAAGGCGGTGCGCACCAAAATGACCGAGCTGGAGCGCTTCTTCCCCAAGGGGATGAAGTGGGCCATTCCCTACGACAGCTCTCGCTTCGTCGACATCTCCATCCGCCAGGTGGCCGAGACCCTGCTCGAAGCCGTGGCGCTGGTGTTCCTGGTGATGTTCCTGTTCCTGCAGGACTGGCGCTACACCATCATCCCGACGCTGGTGGTGCCGGTGGCGCTGCTGGGCACCTTCGCCACGCTGCTGGCCATGGGCTTTTCGATCAACGTGCTGACCATGTTCGGCATGGTGCTGGTGATCGGCATCGTGGTGGACGATGCCATTGTGGTCGTGGAAAACGTCGAGCGCATCATGAGCGAGGAAGGCCTGCCGCCTCTTGAGGCCACACGCAAGGCCATGGGCCAGATCTCGGGCGCCATCATCGGCGTGACGGTGGTGCTGATCTCCGTGTTCGTGCCGCTGGCCTTCTTCAGCGGTTCAGTGGGCAACATCTACCGCCAGTTCGCGGCGGTGATGGGGGTGTCGATCGCGTTCTCGGCCTTCATGGCGCTGTCGCTGACCCCCGCCCTGTGCGCCACGCTGCTCAAGCCGGTCGAAGCCGGCCACCACCACGCCAAGACCGGCTTCTTCGGCTGGTTCAACCGCGGCTTTTCGCGCACCGCCAAGGGGTATGAGGGGGTGGTGGCGCGCATCCTGCCGCGCGCGGCGCGCTACCTGGTGATCTATGTCGCCATCGTGGCCGGTGCCGCGGTGGTCTACCTGCGCTTGCCCACATCCTTCCTGCCCAACGAGGACCAGGGCACCCTGCTGGTCAACGTACAGCTTCCGCCAGGGGCCACGCAGGCGCGCGCGCTGGACGTGATGCAGCAGGTCGAAGGCTTCATGCTCAAGCAGCCCGAGGTGCAAAGCATGGTGAGTGTGCTGGGCTTCAGCTTTTCCGGCCAGGGCCAGAACGCGGCACTGGCCTTCGTGACCCTCAAGGACTGGCATGAGCGCAAGGCGCCGGGCACATCGGCGCAGGACTTGGCAGGTCGCGCGTTCGGCGGCCTGAGCGGCATCCGCGACGCGTTCATCTTTCCGCTGAGCCCGCCGTCCATTCCCGAGCTGGGCTCGTCATCGGGCTTCGCCTTCCGGCTGCAGGACCGTGCCGGCCTGGGGCGCGACGCCCTTCTGGCGGCCCGCAACCAACTGCTCGGCGCCGCCTCCAAGAGCCCGATCCTGACGCAGGTGCGCCCGGACGGCCTTGAAGATGCGCCGCAGCTGCAGCTCGACATCGACCGCGACAAGGCCAACGCGCTGGGCGTGAGTTTCGACGCCATCAACGCCGTCATCTCCACCGCGCTGGGCTCGGCGTACGTGAACGACTTCCCCAGCGCCGGGCGGCTGCAGCGCGTGGTGGTGCAGGCCGACGCGCCGGCGCGCATGCAGCCGGACGACCTGCTGCGCCTGAGCGTGGCCAACAACAAGGGGCAGGCGGTGCCGCTGTCGGCCTTCGCCAGCACCCGTTGGATCACCGGCCCGATGCAGACCGTGCGCTACAACGGCTACCCGTCGATGCGCATCAGCGGCAGTGCGGCGCCCGGCCAGAGCACCGGCGCGGCCATGATGGAGATGGAACGGCTGGCGACGCAGCTGCCGCAGGGATTCGGCTTCGAATGGACCGGCCTGTCGCGCGAGGAAAAAATTGCCGGCTCGCAGGCCATCGTGCTGTACGCCTTTGCCATCCTGTCGGTGTTCCTGTGCCTGGCCGCTTTGTACGAGAGCTGGAGCATCCCGCTGGCGGTGATCCTGGTGGTGCCGCTGGGCGTGCTGGGCGTGCTGCTGGCCACGCTGACGCGCGGCTACGCGAACGACATCTACTTCCAGGTGGGCCTGATCACCATCATCGGCCTGTCCGCGAAGAACGCCATCCTGATCATCGAGTTTGCCAAGGACCTGCAGGCGCAGGGCAAGGGCGTGATCGAGGCGGCACTGGCTGCCGCCCACCTGCGGTTTCGGCCGATCGTCATGACCTCGATGGCGTTCACGCTCGGCGTGCTGCCGCTGGCCATTTCCACGGGTGCCGGCTCGGCCAGCCAGCGTGCCATCGGCACCGGCGTGATCGGCGGCATCCTGAGCGGCACCGCGCTGGCGGTGTTGTTCGTGCCGATCTTCTTCGTGGTGGTGCGCGGCCTGTTCAAGGACAGCCCGCGACAGCAGCAGGTGCACGCCGAGCAGGCCGCGCACATGGGGGTGCATTCCGATGACTAAGCCCGCAACACCACGCCAAGCGCGTTCCCCCTTCGCACGCACCCTGCCGGCGCTGGCCGTGGCAGCCGTGATGGCCGGCTGCTCGCTGACTCCCACCTACGAGCGCCCCGCCGCGCCCGTGGCTGCCGACTGGCCGGCGCCGGCACCCGCCGCCCCTGCTTCCGCCACGCGGTCGGCCAGCGAACTGCCCTGGGCCGATTTCGTGGGCGATGCCTCCCTGCGCGAGCTGATCCGGCTCGCGCTGGTGAACAACCGCGACCTTCGCGTGGCGGTGCTCAACATCGAGCAGGCCCGAGCCACCTGGCAGATCCGGCGTGCCGACCAGTTCCCCACGGTGAACCTGGGCGCCACCGGCGCCGTGCAACCCAAGACCGACGGCAGCGGCGGCACCAACAGCGCCTACACCGCCGGACTGTCGTTCACCGGCTGGGAGCTGGACCTGTTCGGCCGCGTGGCCAGCCTGAAGGATGCGGCGCTGGCGCAGTACCTGGCCAGCGAGGACGCGCGCCGTGCCGTGCAGGCCAGCCTGATCGCGGCCGTGGCCAACACCTGGCTGAACCTGCAGACCAACGACGAGTTGCTCGCGATCACCCTGAGCACCTTGAAGACGCGCGAAGATTCCCTGCGCCTGACCCGGTTGCGGCTGGACAACGGGGCCTCGTCGGCGTTGGACGTGCGCCAGGCCGAATCCCTGACCGCCGGCGCCCTGGCCGCCCTGCAGCAACAGCAACGCCTGCGCGCGCAGGACCTGAACGCCCTCACCCTGCTGGTCGGCCAGCCCCTGCCCCCTGCCCTGCTGGTGCCCGCTCCGGCTCCCGCGTCCATAGCAGACGGCCGCAGCGCCGGGCCGCCCCAAGCAAGGCCAGCCCCCTCGGGGGGCAGCGACGTACACAAGGTGACGAGCGTGGGGGCCATATTCAGTGAGGTGCCCGCCGGCCTGCCGTCTGACCTTTTGACCCGCCGCCCGGACATCCGCCAGGCCGAGCAGCAGCTGATTGCCGCCAACGCCAACATCGGCGCGGCGCGCGCCGCCTTCTTTCCGCGCATCACGCTGACCGCCGCCTACGGCACGGCCAGCACCGGGCTGACGAATCTGTTCGAAAACGGCTTCTGGGGCGGCACCCTGGCCGGCCAGGTGCTGCAGCCGATCTTTGATGCCGGACGCAATGAGGCCAATCTGGCCTCCAGCCAGGCCGGGCGCGACATCGCGGTGGCGCAGTATGAAAAGGCGATCCAGAGCGCGTTCCGGGAAGTGGCCGACGCGCTGGCCGGGCGTGCCACCCTGGGAGCCCAGCTGGCGGCGCAGCAGGCCCAGGTGGATGCCGAGACCGACCGCTTCCGCCTGGCCGACCTGCGCTACCGCAACGGGGTGTCCAGCTACCTGGAGGTGCTGGACTCCCAGCGCTCGCTGTTCCTGCTGCAGCAGGCGCTGGCGCAGGTACGCCTGGCGTACTGGCAGAACCAGGTCACGCTGTACAAGGTGCTTGGCGGCGGTGCGGCGGTCCCGCCGGCCTGAGCGCCGGCTCGCCACGATGGTGCAGCGCACAAAGCCGGTGCGTGCGCCTCAAGTTGCACAAAACAGGCTCATTCCCATCGTCAAATGGTCATTGTTTGCTATATCTATTGAAGTCAATCCGGTGGCATGAGGCTGGCACGACGTTTGCGTAACTCTGTCCACGACCAATGATGGTCATCTGACCGGAGCAGTCCAACGGCGGGCTGAACCGGTCAAACCCGGACAAAGGCGTCCCCACCTGCGCGCGGCTTCCCGCAAGCCCTGCGCACGGTGAGGACGCCTTTTTTGCTTTCTGTCTTGTCTTCAAGGAGTATTGCCATGACCGACTTTCTGAAAACCAGCCTCAGCCGCCGCGCCGTGCTGCACACCGCCGCGGTGGGGGCCGTGGGCATCAACCCCGCGCTGCGCGCCGCCGTCTACGCCCAGGGCTCCGACGCCCCCGAGAAGAAGGAAGTCAAGATCGGCTTCATCCCGCTGACCGACTGCGCCAGCGTGGTCATGGCCTCGGTGCTGGGCATTGACCAGAAATACGGCGTCAAGATCATTCCGACGAAGGAAGCCAGTTGGGCTGGCGTGCGCGACAAGCTGGTCAACGGCGAACTCGACTTCGCCCATGTGCTGTACGGCCTGGTCTATGGGGTCCACGTCGGCATCGGTGGCCCCAAGAAGGACATGGCCGTGCTGATGACGCTCAACAACAACGGCCAGGCCATTACGCTGTCGAAGAAGCTGGCCGACAAGGGCGCGGTTGACGGCGCCGGCTTGGCCAAGCTGATGGCGGTCGAGAAGCGCGAATACACCTTCGCCCAGACCTTCCCGACCGGCACGCACGCCATGTGGCTGTACTACTGGATGGCGGCCAACGGCATCGACCCGATGCAGGGCGCCAAGGTCATCACCGTGCCGCCGCCCCAGATGGTGGCCAACATGCGCGTGGGCAACATGGACGGCTACTGCGTGGGCGAGCCCTGGAACCACCGCGCCATCATCGACGGCATCGGTGTCACCGCCACCACCACCCAGGACATCTGGAAGGACCACCCCGAGAAGGTGCTGGGCACCACCGGCGAGTTCGTCAAGAAGTACCCCAACACCTGCCGCGCCGTGACCGCCGCGATCATCGAGGCCGGCCGCTGGATCGATTCCAGCCTGGCCAACAAGAACAAGATGGCCGAGACGATCGCCGACAAGAGCTTCGTCAACACCAGCGTGGACGCCATCAACCAGCGCATCCTCGGGCGTTACCAGAACGGCATGGGCAAGACCTGGGACGACCCCAACCACATGAAGTTCTACAACGAAGGCGCGGTGACCTTGCCCTACCTGAGCGACGGCATGTGGTTCCTCACGCAGCACAAGCGCTGGGGCCTGCTCAAGGAGCACCCCGACTACCTCGCCGTCGCGAAACAGGTCAACCAGATCGATATTTACAAGCAGGCCGCCGCCGCCGCAAAGGCGCCCGTGCCCAAGGACGCGATGCGCACCAGCAAGCTGATGGACGGCGTGGTCTGGGACGGGAAAGACCCGAAGAAATACGCCGATTCGTTCAAGGTCAAGGCCTGAACGGCCCTCACTCCAGGAGAAACACCATGGTCAGTGCCGTCTTCCACGGGCCCTTCGACGCCCCCACCCTCACCGCACCGTCGTCCTCGTCGCCGCAGCCTCACAACGCTCTGAAATCAATAGCTGACAAGGACCATTCGACGCTGGGAAGCATGGAAAAAATCTTGAAAAATGACGAGCTCAAGGCCACCACGGCCCCCGGCAACCACTGGAGCGGGAAATCGCGCGATTTCTGGACCGCCGTGCTGCCGCCGGTGATGGGCCTGGTCCTGCTGATCGGCATCTGGGCCATCGTCTCGATTTCGACCAGCAGCAGCATCCCCAGCCCGCTGGAGACCTGGAAACAGGCGCTGGTGATATTCGCCGACCCGTTCTACCGCAAGGGTCCGAACGACCAGGGCGTGGGCTGGAACGTGCTGATGTCGCTGGAGCGCGTGGCGCTGGGCTTTGGCCTGGCGGCAGCGGTCGGCATTCCGGCCGGCTTTGCCATCGGCCGCTTCGAGTTCCTGAGCCGCATGTTCAACCCGCTGATCAGCCTGCTGCGCCCGGTGTCGCCGCTGGCCTGGCTGCCGATCGGCCTGCTGGTGTTCAAGGGGGCGAATCCGGCCGCCATCTGGACCATCTTCATCTGCTCGATCTGGCCGATGATCATCAACACCGCCGTGGGCGTGCAGCGCGTGCCGCAGGACTACATGAACGTGGCCCGCGTGCTGAACCTGTCCGAGTGGAAGATCCTCACCAAGATCCTGTTCCCCTCGGTGCTGCCCTACATGCTGACCGGCGTGCGCCTGGCGGTGGGCACGGCCTGGCTGGTGATCGTGGCCGCCGAGATGCTGACCGGCGGCGTGGGCATCGGCTTCTGGGTGTGGGACGAGTGGAACAACCTCAACGTCAAGAACATCATCATCGCGATCTTCGTGATCGGCATCGTCGGGCTGATTCTCGAATACGCCCTGATCAAGATCGCCACCGCGTTCACGTTCGAAGAGGTCAAATCATGAACGATTCCCTGACCACCAAATTCATCGAAATCTCCGGCGTCGAGCAGACCTTCAAGACCCGTAAAGGGATGTTCCCCGCCCTGCGCGAAATCCACCTCACCGTGGCCAAGGGCGAGTTCGTCGCGCTGATCGGCCACTCGGGCTGCGGCAAATCCACGCTGCTGAACCTGATCGCGGGGCTGACCACGCCGACCCAGGGCGTGCTGCTGTGCGCCAACCGCGAGATCGCTGGCCCCGGCCCTGAGCGGGCGGTGGTGTTCCAGAACCACTCGCTGCTGCCCTGGCTGACCTGCTTCGAGAACGTCTACCTCGCGGTGGAGCGCGTGTTTGGCGCCGGCTCCAAAACCACCGGGGCCCCGTCCGAGAACAAGGCGCAGCTCAAGGCCCGCACCGACGCCGCGCTGGCGCTGGTCGGCCTGAGTGCCGCCGCGCAGAAACGCCCTGGCGAGATCTCGGGCGGCATGAAACAGCGCGTGGGCATTGCCCGGGCGCTGTCGATGGAGCCCAAGGTGCTGCTGATGGACGAGCCCTTCGGTGCGCTCGACGCCCTGACCCGCGCCAAGCTGCAGGACGAACTGCTCGACATCGTGGCGCGCACCCACAGCACCGTGGTGATGGTCACGCACGACGTCGACGAGGCGGTGCTGCTGTCCGACAAGATCGTCATGATGACCAACGGCCCCGCGGCCACCATCGGCGAGGTGCTACAGGTCGACCTGCCCCGCCCGCGCAGCCGGGTGGCGCTGGCCGACGACCCGCGCTACCTGGGCTACCGCAAAGCCGTGATCGACTTCCTTTACACGCGCCAGGCGCATGTGGAAAAGGCGGCCTGACCATGGACATGCGGACCAACCCCAAGGAGCGAATGAAGCTGGTCATGGTCGGCAACGGCATGGCTGGCGTGCGCACGCTCGAAGAGCTGCTGAAGATCGCGCCCGACCTGTACGACATCACCGTCTTCGGCGCCGAACCCCACCCCAACTACAACCGCATCCTGCTGTCGCCGGTGCTTGCCGGCGAACAGACGCTGGACGAAATCGTGCTCAACGACTGGGCCTGGTACCGGGAGCACGGCATCACGCTGCACGCCGGCTGGACCGTCACCCACGTGGACCGTGTGCGCCGCGTGGTGCACGCCGCGAACGCCGCCGGCGAGACGATGAGCGCCGAGTACGACCGCCTGCTGCTGGCCGCGGGCTCCAACCCGTTCATCCTGCCGATCCCGGGCAAGGACCTGGAGGGCGTGATCGCCTACCGGGACATCGCCGACACCCACGCGATGATCGAAGCGAGCGAAAAATACCAACGCGCCGTGGTCATCGGCGGCGGCCTGCTCGGGCTGGAAGCGGCCAACGGCCTGATGAAGCGCGGCATGCAGGTCAGCGTGGTGCATGTCATGCCCACGCTGATGGAGCGCCAGCTCGACGAGGTCGCGGGCAAGCTGCTGCAGAAGTCTCTGGAAGAACGCGGCCTGCGCTTCGTGCTGGGTGGTCAGACGCAGGCGCTGATCGGCGACGCCGACGGCGGCAAGGCGGGGCGCGTGATGGCGCTGCAGTTCAAAGACGGCTCCGAGATCCCGACCGACCTCGTCGTCATGGCCGTGGGCATCCGCCCCAACACCGCACTGGCGGAGACCATGCGCCTGCACGTGAACCGTGGCATCGTCGTCAGCGACACCCTGCAGACCGTGACCGACGCGCGCATCTACGCCGTGGGGGAATGCGCGGCCCACCGCGGCATCGCCTACGGGCTGGTGGCGCCGCTGTTCGAGCAGGCCAAGGTCGCGGCCAATCATCTGGCGCAGTTCGGCATCGGGCGCTACACCGGCTCGCTCACCTCCACCAAGCTCAAGGTCACGGGCATTGACCTGTTTTCCGCCGGGGAATTCCAGGGCGGCGAAGGCACCGAGCAGATCGTCCTGAGCGACCCGTTTGCCGGCGTCTACAAGAAGCTCGTGATCAAGGACGACAAGCTCATCGGCGCCTGCCTGTATGGCGACACGGTGGACGGTAGCTGGTACTTCAAGCTGCTGCGCGAAGGCCGGCCGATCGGCGACATCCGCGACAAGCTGATGTTCGGCGAATCCAACATCGGCGACGCCGGCCATGAAGGCCACAACAAGGCCGCCGCGATGGCGGACAGCGACGAGGTCTGCGGCTGCAACGGCGTGACCAAGGGCAGGATCTGCAAGACCATCAAGGAAAAGGGCCTGTTCACCCTGGACGAGGTGCGCAAGCACACCAAGGCCAGTGCCTCCTGCGGCTCCTGCACCGGGCTGGTGGAGCAACTGCTGATGGCCACCGCCGGCGGCGACTACTCGGCCACCGCCAAGATGAAGCCGATGTGCGGCTGCACCGACCATGGCCACCAGGCGGTGCGCGAGGCAATCACGGCGAACAAGCTGCTCACGATCTCCGATGTCTTCAGGTTCATGGAATGGAAGACGCCCAACGGCTGCGCCAGCTGCCGCCCGGCCGTCAACTACTACCTGATCAGCAGCTGGCCCAAGGAGGCGAAGGACGACCCACAGAGCCGCTTTATCAACGAGCGCAGCCACGCCAACATCCAGAAAGACGGCACCTACAGCGTGATCCCGCGCATGTGGGGCGGCGAGACCACGGCCAGCGAATTGCGCCGCATCGCCGACGCGGTGGACAAGTACAAGATCCCGACCGTCAAGGTCACGGGCGGGCAGCGCATCGACCTGCTCGGCGTGAAGAAGGAAGACCTGGTCAACGTCTGGAAAGACATCGGCATGCCCAGCGGCCATGCCTACGCCAAGGCGTTGCGCACGGTGAAGACGTGCGTGGGCAGCGAATGGTGCCGCATGGGCACGCAGGACAGCACGCAGATGGGCAAGGACCTGGAGCGCGCGATGTGGCGCATGTACGCGCCGCACAAGGTGAAGTTCGCCGTCTCGGGCTGCCCGCGCAACTGCGCCGAGGCCGGCATCAAGGACGTCGGCATCATCGGTGTGGACAGCGGCTGGGAGATGCACATCGGCGGTAACGGCGGCATCAAGACCGAGGTCGCGCACTTCTTCACCAAGCTCAAGACCGCCGACGAAGTGCTGGAGTACACCGGCGCCTTCATGCAGCTCTACCGCGAGGAAGGCTGGTACCTGGAGCGCACCGTGCACTACCTGAACCGCGTCGGCATGGACTATGTGAAGCGAAAGATCCTGGAGGATGCCGAAGGCCGCAAGGCGCTGTGGGAGCGCCTGCAGTTCGCGCTCGACGGCGAGCCCGATCCCTGGTTCGAGTTCGACAAGGCCGCCGTCGACACCCGGCAGTTCGAGCCCGTGACGGCCTGAGGCGATGGACCGCGTCACCGGCCTGTTTTCGGCCCTCAAGGCCTGAGTCTCACGAGAAATTGGCACTGTTCCATCGTCGAATGGACCTAGTTTGCTATCAAATACGGAGTACACCATGAACGAATGGAAAGTGATCTGCCGCGTGGACGATATCCCGGTTCTGGGTTCACGCCGCGTGGCGCGTGACTCGGGTCTGGATGTGGCGGTGTTCCGCAACGACCGGGATGAAGTCTTCGCCTTGCTCGACCGCTGCCCGCACAAGGGCGGCCCGCTGTCGCAGGGCATCGTGTTCGGCACCAGCGTGGCCTGCCCGCTGCACAACTGGACCATCGGCCTGGACAGCGGCTGCGCGAAGGAACCCGACGAAGGCTGCACGCCGCGCTTCGCGGTGAAGGTGGAAGGCGGCCTGGTGTCGCTGAACGCGGCCGAGCTGGCCGGCCATGCCACCGACCTGACGCGACCGGTCGCGGGCCCGGCCAGAAGAACTGTCTCCTGCGCATGAGCTTGAAGGAAACCCGATCCACCTGTCCCTACTGCGGTGTGGGCTGCGGCGTGGTCATCGAATCGTCGGGCGACCAGATCACCGGGGTGCGCGGCGACCCGGAGCATCCGGCCAACTTCGGGCGGCTGTGCACCAAGGGCTCGACGCTTCACCTCACGGCCACGCAGGCGGTCACTCGCCAGACCCGCCTGCTGCAGCCGATGCGGCGCGTGCAGCGCGGCGCGGCACCGCACGCCATCCCGTGGGACGCGGCGCTGGACGAAGCCAGCACCCGGTTCGCCCGCATCATCCAGGCGCACGGGCCCGACGCCGTGGGTTTCTACATCAGCGGCCAGCTGCTGACCGAGGACTACTACGCCTTCAACAAGCTGGCCAAAGGCCTGATCGGCACCAACAATATCGACAGCAACTCGCGCCTGTGCATGAGCAGCGCGGTGGCCGGCTACAAGCTCACGTTGGGCGCCGACGCGCCCCCGGCCTGCTACGACGACGTCAATCACGCGCGGTGCCTGTTCATCGTCGGCAGCAACACGGCGTTTGCGCACCCGGTGCTGTTTCGCCGCATCGAAGACGCGAAGCAGGCCAGGCCGGCGTTGAAGATCATCGTGACCGATCCGCGCCGCACCGACACCGCCGGCGTGGCCGACCTCCACCTGCCCGTGTTGCCCGGCACCGACGTGATGCTGTTTCACGGCCTGCTGCACATCATGCTGTGGGAAGGCTGGACCGACGCCGCTTTCATCGCGGCGCACACCGGTGGCTTCGACGGCCTCAAGGCCATCGTGCGCGACTGCACGCCCGAGCGCGTGGCGCAGACCTGCGGCATCGCCAAGGAGGATCTGTTGACCGCCGCACGCTGGTTTGCCGGCATGGATGGCCATTCCCACCAGCGCGGACCGACCTTAAGCCTGTACTGCCAGGGCCTGAACCAGTCCAGCAGCGGCACGGCCAAGAACGCCGCGCTGATCAACCTGCACCTGGCCACCGGGCAGATCGGCAAGCCCGGCGCCGGACCCTTCTCGCTGACCGGCCAGCCCAACGCCATGGGCGGCCGCGAGGTCGGCGGCATGGCCAACCTGCTCAGCGGCCACCGCGACCTCGCGAACCCGGCGCACCGCGCCGAGGTCGCCGCGCTGTGGGGCGTGCCGAGCGTTCCGGACAAGCCCGGCAAGACCGCTGTCGAGATGTTCCAGGCTGCCGCCGATGGCGAAATCAAGGCCTTGTGGATCACTTGCACCAACCCGGCCCAGAGCCTGCCCGACCAGGCCACCGTGCGCCGCGCACTGCAGCGCGCCGAGTTCGTGGTGGTGCAGGAGGCCTTCGCCACGGCAGCCACCTGTGACTATGCCGACCTGTTGCTGCCCGCCACGACCTGGGGCGAGAAAGAGGGCACCGTCACCAACAGCGAGCGACGCATCAGCCGGGTGCGCGCCGCCGTCGCCCCGCCCAAGGCCGAAGGCAGCGCTGACGCGCCCCGCCATGACTGGCAGATCGCGGTGGACTTCGCGCGGCGGCTGGAGCGGCTGTTGTCGGCTCGCCCTGCGCCTGTCGCCGAGCCCTTCGATGGGGCCCAGGACAGGCCCGGACCGGCGCTGCCCGTCAAAGGCCTGTTTCCCTACAGCACCCCCGAATCCCTCTGGAACGAACACCGCGAATCCACCCGGGGGCGGGACCTGGACATCTCCGGCCTGAGTTACGCCATGCTGGACGCCGCGCCGCAGCAATGGCCGCTGAAGCAAGGCGAGTCCGCCGGGCGTGCGCGCCTGTATGAAGACGGCGTTTTCCCGACCGCCGACGGCCGGGCGCGCTTCGCGGCCGCGGCCTACGAGAGCGTCGCCGAACCGCGCGACGCGCGCTACCCGTTTTCACTGACCACCGGGCGCCTGCGCGACCACTGGCACGGCATGACGCGAACCGGCACGCTGGGCCGCCTGTTCGGCCATGTCGCTGAGCCCGCGGTGCAGCTGCACCCTCAGGACATGGCGCGCCGGGGCCTAAAGGACGGCGACCTGGTGCACGTCACCAGCCGGCGCGGCTCCATCGTGCTGCCCGTGCAGGCCTGCGGCGAGGTGGCGCCGAGCCAGGCCTTCATCGCCATGCACTGGGGGCCCGAGTACCTGAGCGGACGCGGCAGCAGCGGCGAGCCGCTGGCCGGCGTCAACGCGCTGACCATCCCGGCCTTTTGCCCGGTGTCCAAGCAGCCCGAACTCAAGCACGCGGCGGTGAAGATCCTGAAGGCCGAACTGCCCTGGTCGCTGCTGGGCGTGGCCTGGCTGCCCGAGGGCGAGGCGCTCGCCGCGCGCGAGGCCTTGCGCGCACTGATGCCGCAGTTCAGCTTTGCGTCCTGTGTGCCCTTTTCCAGCCCCGCGCCGGTGGACGCCCCGCCCGACGCGACGCGCACCGGCCTGCTGTTTCGCGCGGCCGCCGACTACGCGCCCGACCCAGCCCTGCTCAGCCGGATCGAGCGCTGGCTCGGCCTGGCCGGTGACGAGGCCCTGCAATACGCCGACCCAACAAAGGGTCAGCGCCGCACGATGAAGCTGGTGCGCACGGGCAGTGCGGCGCGTCTCGACGGGTTCCTGCTCGCTGGCGACACCAGCGCCGAAGCCTGGATCAAGACCCTGCTGCAGGACAGCCTGCCGGCGCAGTCGTACGGTCGGCTGCTGTTGGTGCCCGGCTCGAAAGCACCGGTGGAAGTGGCCGATGCCGCGAAACAGCGCGGCAGGCAGGTGTGCACCTGCTTCAACGTGACCGATATCGCCATCTCCGGCTGCCTGGCCGACTGCCGTGGCAGCGACGACTCCCGGCTGGCCGCCCTGCAGGCCAGCCTGAAATGCGGCACCAACTGCGGCTCGTGCATCCCGGAACTCAAGCGGCTGGTTCGCGCAACGGCCGCCACGGCGGCGGCGGCCTGAACCGCCTCGGGGCCCGGACTTCATTGGCCCTATAGCCGAAAGTCATGCCGACTGAAAGACAATTGCGCCATGGGAATCAGCCAGTACATCAAGGAAATCGGCCGCGGCAAGGACGGCGCACGCGCCCTCACGCGGGAGCAGGCCGCCGACCTGTTCGGCCAGGTGCTCGATGGCACGGTGAGTGACCTGGAGGTCGGGGCCTTCTGCCTGGCCATGCGCATCAAGGGTGAAACGCCCGCCGAGATGGCCGGTTTTCTGGACGCCACGCACGCACGGATGCACCGGGTGCCGGCTGCCAGCCGCCCCGTGGTGGTGCTGCCCAGCTACAACGGGGCGCGCAAACTGCCCGTGCTGACGCCGTTGCTGGCGCTGCTGCTGGCGCGCGAGGGCCTGCCGGTGCTCGTGCATGGCACCGCCACCGAGTCCTCACGGGTGTGCGCGTCGGACGTGCTGGCGGCGCTGGGCGTGCCGCCGCAGACCCACGTCGGTCCGATCGCGCCGGGCACCGTGGCGTTTGTTCCGACCGCCGTTCTGTGCCCCGGCCTGGCGCGCCTGCTGGATGTACGCCGCGTGGTGGGCCTTCGCAATCCGGCGCACAGCCTCGTCAAGCTCATGAATCCCGTGGACGGCCCCAGCCTGATCGTCGGCAGCTACACCCATCCCGAATACGCGGTGTCGATGGCCGCCACCTTCGAGCTCACCGGCGCCAATGCCTTGCTGCTGCGGGGCACCGAGGGCGAGCCCGTGGCCGACCCGCGCCGCACGCCGCAGATGGACGCCTTCCGCCTGGGCCTGCGGGTGCCTGTGCAGGAAGCCCAGACTGGCAGTCTGGCCCGCCTGCCCGAGCTGCCCACTGCCATCGACGCCGCCAGCACCGCCGCGTATGTGCGCGACATCCTCGCCGGCCGCCTGCCGGTGCCCGCTTCGATCGAGACACAGCTGGAACACATCTTGCGTGAGACCGGTTCATCATGAAAAACATCGAGACAACCCTGCGCAACGTCGGAACCGTGAGCCTGGTGGGCGCGGGCCCCGGGGATCCTGAACTGCTCACCATCAAGGCGGTCAAGGCGATCGCCGCAGCCACCGTGCTGCTGGTCGACGACCTCGTCAGTCCTGCCATCGTGGCGCTGGCGCCGCCCGGGGCGCGGGTGATCCACGTCGGCAAGCGCGGCGGGTGCAAGAGCACTCCGCAGGCCTTCATCGAGAAGCTCATGGTCATGGCCGCGCGCGAAGGCGAAACCGTGGTGCGGCTCAAAGGCGGCGACCCATTCATCTTCGGCCGCGGCGGCGAGGAGGTGGAGCACCTGCGTGCGCAGGGCATCACGGTGCAGGTCATCAACGGCATCACGGCCGGGCTGGCCGGCATCACGTCGCTGGGCGCACCGCTGACGCACCGCGAGCATGCCCACGGCGTGCTTTTCATCACGGGCCATGTGCGCCCGGGCGACAGCGACACTGACTGGCGCGCCATTGCCGCCACCGCGCGCGATGCGCGGCTGACACTGGTGATCTACATGGGGGTGCGGGGCTCCGCGCACATCCAGGAAGAGCTGCTCACCGGCCTGCCGGCATCGACCCCGGTGGCCGTGATCCAGCACGTCAGCCTGCCCGACCAGCGCCACGCACTGACAAGCCTGGGCCAGCTGCACAGCACGATCGAGCGCGACCAGCTCACAAGCCCTTGCGTGATCGTGGTGGGCGATGTGGTGCGCGGCGTCGCGGCTGCGAGGGCCCCCGAGGCATTGCGCCGCATCGCCTGACGCCCGGCGGCCCGCCCTGGGCCGGCGCATACACTGCGGGCCATGCATTCGTACGACGTGGTGGTGATGGGCGCCGGTGCGGCCGGCCTGTTTTGTGCCGGGGTGGCCGGCCAGCTGGGCCTGCGGGTGCTGGTGCTCGACCACAGCGAGCGGGTGGCCGAGAAGATCCGCATCTCCGGCGGCGGTCGCTGCAATTTCACCAACCGCGACGTCGATCCGGCCGCGCCGCACAAGCACTTCCTCGGCGACAACCCGCATTTCTGCCGATCGGCGCTGTCGCGCTACACGCCGCAGGACTTCGTCACGCTGGTGCAGCGCCACGGCATCGCCTTCCATGAAAAGCACAAGGGCCAACTGTTCTGTGACCGCTCGGCCGACGACCTGATCCAGATGCTGCTGGCCGAGTGTGGTGCCGGGGCCCTCGGCGGTCACGTGGACCGCTGGCAGCCTTGCAGCGTGAAAAATATAGGATTTTCTGCCACATCCCAGCGTGAAACGGTCACATCAAGCTATCAAATAGAGAGCGACCGGGGCACGGTCGAATGTGCCGCCGTGGTCGTCGCCACGGGCGGGCTGTCCATCCCGAAGATCGGCGCCACCGATTTCGGCTACCGCGTGGCCAAGCAGTTTGGGCTGCGCCTGGTCGAGACGCGCCCGGGCCTGGTGCCGCTGACTTTTGACGAGCAGGCCTGGGCGCCCTATGCCCAGCTGTCAGGGCTGTCGCTGCCGGTGCGCATCGAGACGGGCACCAAAAAGGCCCGGGGCGAGTTCCTCGAAGACCTGCTGTTCACCCACCGCGGCCTATCGGGCCCGGCGGTGCTGCAGATCTCCAGCTACTGGCGGGAGGGCACGCCGATCCGGCTGAACCTGGCCCCCGACACCGACCTGCCGGCGGCCCTGGCGCGCGCCAAGGCGAACTCGCGCAAGCGCATCGCCAACGAGCTGGCCCTGCTGGTGCCATCCCGACTGGCCGATACCTGGGTGCAGCAGGAATCTGCCTGGCAGCGCCCGATCGCCGAGGCCTCCGACAAGGCCTTGGCCCAGTTGGCGGAGCGCCTGGCGCGATGGGAACTCACGCCCACCGGCACCGAGGGCTACCGCAAAGCCGAGGTCACGCTGGGCGGGGTCGACACGCGCGACCTGTCCTCGCAAACGATGGAATCGAAGCAGCCGGGGCTGTATTTCATCGGCGAGGTGGTCGACGTGACGGGCTGGCTGGGCGGCTACAACTTCCAGTGGGCCTGGGCCAGCGGCCATGCCTGCGCCCAGGCCCTCGCGGCGAGGCTGCGCCCCTCGGCCTAGGTCAACGGGACAGATCGGCCACGAAGCCGCTATAATGTTAGGCTTTGCTGGCAATGCCCTGTCGGCCAATACTAGTTACAGACGGGGCACATCGCAGTTACGGCGTCCGGGCCCGATCTTCCCGGCCACCCTCTTTCTGCACATTTTGGAAATCTTCACCTAATGACGACGATCCGTGTTAAAGAAAACGAGCCTTTTGACGTGGCTCTGCGCCGCTTCAAGCGCACCATCGAAAAACTGGGCCTGCTGACCGACCTGCGCGCCCGCGAGTTCTACGAAAAGCCGACCGCCGAGCGCAAGCGCAAGAAGGCCGCTGCCGTCAAGCGCAACTACAAGCGCATCCGCTCGATGCAGCTGCCCAAGAAACTGTACTGATCGCAGCGTTGCCGCCAGGGGCCTCGGCCCCCGGATGCACGCCAGACCCGCGCTCGGGACGCCAGGCGCGGGTTTTTTCATTTCCCGGCCCGTCGGCCCCGGCAAGGGCCCGGCCGGTGCATCTCGCCCTATCCCAATCCCCACGACCGGAGCCCGCCATGAGCCTCAAGGATCAGATCACCGAAGACATGAAGACCGCGATGCGCGCCAAGGACAGCGAGCGTCTGGGCACCATCCGCCTGCTACTTTCCGCGTGCAAGCAAAAGGAAGTGGACGAACGCATCACGCTGGACGACGTCGCCGTCGTCGCCATCGTCGACAAGCTGATCAAGCAGCGCAAGGATTCGATCGCGGCGTTCACCCAGGCCGGTCGCCAGGACCTGGCGGACAAGGAAGCCGCCGAACTGACCGTGCTGCAAGCCTACCTGCCGGCACGCCTGTCGGCCGAAGAGGTCGCCGCCGAGGTCAAGGCCATCGTGGCGGAGCTGGGCGCCAGCGGCCCTGGCGACATGGGCAAAGTCATGGGTGCCGTGAAGACCCGCTTGGCCGGCAAGGCCGACATGGGCCAGGTCAGCGCGGCGGTGAAAGCCGCCCTGGCGGGCTGAGAGGCGGTTCAGGCAGCCAGGAAAAGGTCAAAGCTCAGGGGCCACAGGCCCGGGCCAGGACAGGCCAGGCCAGGCCAGGCCCGGCAAGGCCAGCGTTGCACACCGAGTGCCAGCGCGGTAGGCTCTACGAGCTCCCCGCCACCTTCATCCGGTTGATGAGGATCGATCCGACCGACTTGGCGCCGTAGTTGTAGGCATCGGCCCCCACCGCTTCGATGCCCTTGAACATGGTTTTCAGATTGCCGGCGATGGTGATTTCCTGCACCGGAAAGGCGATTTTGCCGTTCTCGACCCAGAATCCGCTGGCGCCGCGGGAATAGTCGCCCGTCACGTAGTTCACGCCCTGCCCCATCAACTCGATCACGAACAGGCCGGTGCCCAGCTTTCTGAGCATGGCGTCCAGGTCGTCGCCCGCTTGCGTGTGCCGCGACGTCATCGTCAGGTTGTGCGAGCCGCCGGAATTGCCCGTGGTCTTCATGCCGAGCTTGCGCGCCGAGTAGGAACTCAGGAAATAGCCTTCGACACGTCCGCCCTTGACCACGCTGCGGGCTTGGACACGGACGCCTTCGTCATCGAAAGGCGAACTGCCCTTGCCACGCAGGACGAACGGGTCCTCCGCGATATCGATGTGCCGTGGGAAAACCGTCTTGCCGAGGGAATCGACCAGGAACGTGCTCTTGCGGTACAGCGCGCCGCCACTGACCGCCTGCACGAAGCCGCCCAGCAGCCCGGCTGCCAGCGGGGACTCGAACAGCACCGGGCATTCGGTGGTGGGAATCCTGCGGCTCTTCAGCCGGCTCAGAGCGCGCTCGGCGGCGTAGCGGCCCACGGCAGCCGGTGAGGCCAGCTCGTCGGGCGAGCGCATCGAGCTGTACCAGGCATCGCGCTGCATGCCTGAGCCCTTGCCGGCGATCGGTGCCACCGACAGGCTGTGGCGCGAGCTGGCGTAGCCGCCGCGAAACCCGTGCGTGTGCGCACTGAAGAAGTGGCTTTGCTGGGCTGAAACCCCCGCGCCTTCGCTGTTCGTGATCTTTCGACTGGTCTGCAGGGCGGCATCCTCGCACGCCAGCGCCAGCTGTGCCGCCTGTTCGCTGCTCAGGCTCCAGGGATGAAACAGGTCGAGGTCACGGTGATCGTTGGCAATATCGTCAGCGTCCGGCAGACCCGCCATCGGATCCTCGGCGGTGAAGCGGGCAATGTCGAAGGCCGCGCGCACCGTCTGCTCGACCGCGGCGGGTGAAAAATCGGAGGTGCTCGCATTTCCGCGGCGATGTCCGACGTAGACCGTGACGCCCAGGGACTTGTCGCGGTTGCGCTCGACGCTTTCCAGTTGGCCCTTGCGCACGCTGACGCTCAGTCCGCAGCCCTCGGAAGCCTCCGCACCCGCGTCGGTAGCCCCCATGCGCCTGGCGTGGGCCAGCGCGGCATCGACCAGATCTTCAAAAAAAGCGCGGCTGTAGCTGAAGCCCTGCTCGGGATGGCCGGCTGCAGGGGACGCTGCGTGGGAGGGGAGTTTGTTCATGGTGGCGGCTATGATACTTGCCGTCCCCTCTATCCGCCGACCCGGCTCGCCCATGTCCCGCAAACCCAAAAAAGGCTATTACGTCCGCGGCGAGTTCGTTGCCGAAGGCAGCGAACTCGACCTCGAGCTCAAGCGCGAGCTCAAGGGCACCAGCGAAGCCAGCCGGACCGAGCTCAAACGCGAGAGCACCGAACTGCAAAAGCTCGGCGAGGAACTGCTGACGCTGCGCGCCGACCTGATGAACGGCCTCGACGTGCCCGAGAAGCTTCGCGACGCGCTGGCCGATGCCCGCCGCATCACGAATTTCGAGGGCAAACGGCGCCAGATGCAGTTCGTCGGCAAGTTGATGCGCCAGCTCGAACCCGACACCCTGGCGGCCGTGCGCGCCGCCCTGCAGGAGCAACACCAGGGCTCGGCCCAGCTGACGCTGGCCCTGCACCGGGCCGAACAGTGGCGCGACCGCCTGATCGCCGAGGACGATGCCTTCGGCGACTGGGTGCAGCGGTTTGCGGGCACCGACGCCCAGCAGCTGCGCGCACTGATCCGCCAGGCACGCAAGGACGCTCCGGCGCCGGACAAGGCCGCCGTCTCACACGGGCTGGCCCCGCGCCAGGGACGCGCCTACCGCGAGATCTTTCAGCTGGTGCGTGAGCAGCTCGGCAGCGTCGACTCGACCGGCGAACCCTTCGCCCACGGTACCGGGAGTCCGGCCGGGCCCGGCTGACGTCGAGGATCCTTCCCTTCGTCACCCATCCATTTCGCGATTCGCACCATGAGCTCTTTTGACCCTGTCACCATCGGCATCGTCTCCGTCAGCGACCGCGCCTCCAGCGGCGTCTACGAAGACAAGGGCTTGCCCGCCTTGCAGGACTGGCTGACCCGCGCGCTGAAGAACCCGGTCCGGTTCGAGCCGCGGCTGATCCCGGACGAGCAGGCCCGCATCAGCGCCACCCTGATCGAGCTGGTGGACGCCGGCTGCGCACTGGTCTTGACCACCGGGGGCACCGGCCCGGCCTTGCGCGACGTCACCCCCGAAGCCACGATGGCCGTCGCCCACAAGGAAATGCCGGGCTTCGGCGAACAGATGCGGCAGACCAGCCTGCGATTCGTGCCCACGGCCATTCTGTCGCGCCAATGCGCCGTCATCCGTGACAAAAGTCTCATCATCAACCTGCCGGGTCAGCCCAAATCGATCCAGGAAACACTGGAAGGGTTAAAAGACGCCTCGGGGGCATCGATCGTCAACGGCATCTTCGCGGCGGTGCCGTATTGCGTCGACCTGATCGGCGGCCCCTATCTTGAAACCCGCGATGAGGTATGCAAAGCTTTCCGACCTAAAAGCGCCATTCGTCCGACCACCTGAAGCAAGACAAGCATGAGCCCGATTCGCTGCACCCACCCCTGCGCTGCCACCCGTCGGGAAGCAGGACTCCTTCCCATCGGGGCGGCCATGCTGGCCTTGTGCCTGGCGCTGGGCGCCCAAGCCGTGGAGCCCAGCCTGGCCTATACCGTCCAGCCCGGCGACAAACTGATCGTCCTGTCCCGAGAGATGCTGGTGCGCCCCGACGCATGGGCGGAAATCGCGCGGCTCAACGCCCTGCCGGACCCCGATGTCATCCGCCCGGGTCAGACCCTGAACATCCCCCTACGCCTGCTCAAGTACGCGCCGGTCAGTGGCAGGGTTGTCAGCGTGCAGGGCAGCGTACAACAGGGGTCGGCCACCGCGGTCGTGGGCAGCACTGTCGGGGAAGGCACTCGCCTGCAGACGGGTGCCGACAGTTCGGCCGTGATCGAAATGTCCGACGGATCCCGCATCCAGCTCTTGCCCGCCAGCCTGGCGGAGGTCATCGCCAGCCGGGAATACGTCCTGCGCGATGCAAATGCGAGCGGCACCACCAAGTGGTTTTCCGGGATCATCCGCCTGAGCCAGGGGGCCGTGGAGACCCTCGCGAGCAAGCTGGGCCTGCGCGCGACGCCGCTGCAGATCCAGACGCCCACCACCACCGTCGGTGTGCGTGGCACCCGTTTCCGTGTCGCACAGGAAAATGGGGCCAGTCCGAGCGCTCGCGCTGAAGTACTGGAAGGCCAGGTCCGTGCCGACAACACCGCCCAGCAAAGTGGCGCGGATCTTCCCAAGGGTACCGGGGCGGTGATTGATCCGGCCAGGAAAGAAGTGAAGGTCGTACCGCTGTTG
Organism: Candidatus Skiveiella danica; assembly: GCF_022705245.1. NCBI lineage: Bacteria > Pseudomonadati > Pseudomonadota > Betaproteobacteria > Burkholderiales > Comamonadaceae > Candidatus Skiveiella > Candidatus Skiveiella danica. The sequence continues at coordinate 23,998 of NZ_JAKJEW010000027.1, forward strand.
CCCGCGCCGGATCTGGGTGCCGACACCTTGAACCTCACAAATCTGGAGGCAAGGACTTGGGCAATGCCGACCTTGGCGGGGGCAGCCGCTTTTCGCGTTCAGGTTGCCAGCGATTCGCAGTTCAACCGGATTGTGCACGACCAAGTGGTTACGGCATCGACCGCTGATTTGTCAAGCTTCACGAGCGGCGTCTGGTATCTGCGTGCGCGCGGAATTGATGCCGCAACGATTGAAGGATTTGACGCGCAACGACAACTTGTCCTCGCAGATTATTTGCTGGTCACGGATTCACTGCTCAGCTTTATTGGCGGTGAAACCTGGATGAACTGGAGCCGGACGTTTTCCGATGGTAAGGCCGTCCAAGCAGAAAGCTACAGTGCGGAAATCGCTACAGACCCGGACATGATGCACATGATCCGTCAATCCAAGAGCCTTGCAGGACCGTTCAATTTTGGCGAAATGAGACCCGGACGGTATTTCATTCGAGTCGCGGCCAAGGGCCCAACGCTGGCCCGCAGCAAGACCTATCGCTTCGAAATTCCGGTTGACTGGGGAACCACGGCGATCGACGTTCCATCGGCCCTCAAGGGCGTGGGCCCATGAGCCAGACTTATCGGTCCCGGATACTCCGCCCTACTTGCCAACGAGGTCGTTGAGCCGCGAGGCCTCGAAATGCTCGGTCAGCGCCGCCTCGTCCGGCACGCACTCTCCGGCTGGCCGATTGGCCGACAAGGTCTCGATGGCGTGCCACAGCAAGGCAATCTGGTGCTCATGGGAAGCGGCGTTGTCGATCAAGCCCTTCATGGCCTGCGACAGCGGATCGTCTTCGAGCGTGATGCCGTAGGCCGAGAACTTTTCCTGGGTCGGCGTCACATCGGCGCTTTCACCCGCCTTCGAAGGGATGATGCGAGCCGGGATGCCCACCGCAGTGGCCCCTGCAGGCACCGGCTTGATCACCACTGCGTTGCTGCCGATCTTGGCGCCGTCGCCCACCAGAAAGCCCCCCAGCACCTTGGCGCCCGCACTCACCACGACATTGCGGCCCAGCGTCGGGTGGCGCTTGGTGCCCTTGTAGAGCGAAGTACCGCCGAGCGTCACGCCCTGGTAGATCGTGCAGCCGTCACCGATCTCGGCCGTCTCGCCCACCACCACGCCCATTGCGTGGTCGAAGAACACCCGCTCCCCGATCACCGCCCCCGGGTGGATTTCGATGCCGGTGAGCCAACGGGACACGTGCGAGGTAAAACGCCCCAGCCATTTGAGACCGTGCGTCCAGAACCAGTGCGCCGGCCGGTGCAGCAGCAAGGCATGCAGGCCGGGATAACAGGTCAGCACCTCCCAGGTGCTGCGCGCGGCCGGGTCACGGTCCAGGATGCACTGAATATCGGAGCGAAGGCGGGAAAACATGGGCGCAAGTCTATCGCGGGGCGCCCGCCACCTCGCCCGGTACGGACTTGTCAGCGGCCGTGGCGGCTGGCTCGTGCGCCCGCGCTGCGGTGAGGCTCATCGCCCGGGCAATACCACGCAGGATGTGGACTTCTTCCTGCGCCAGGCCAGCCCGGTTGAACAGCTGGTTCAGCCGCGGCATCAGCTTCTTGGGTGCCGCCGGATCGAGAAAGCCGATGTCGACGAGCGACTGCTCCCAGTGCGCCAGCAGTCCGGCAACCTGTTGCGCATCCGCCGCCTGCGGCGCCGCGGTGGCGGCCTGCACCGGATAGGCCCCCAGGGCCAGGCGCCACTCATAGGCAATCACCTGGATGGCTGCACCGAGGTTGAGCGAGCCAAAGGACGGATGGGTGGGAATGCTCAGGGCGACATGGCACCGGTACACGTCTTCGTTCTGCATGCCGAACCGCTCCGAGCCGAACAAGAAGGCTACGCCCTGCCCTGGCGCGCCGGCGCGGGCTTGCGATGCGAGCGACTCGAAGTGCGGGCGTGGCGCCACCGTGGGCGGGCCGAAATCGCGCGGCGTCATCGCGGTCGCGCACAGGTGCGTCATGCCGTCGAGCGCCTCGTCCAGCGTGGCGACGATGCGGGCCTTTTCCAGCACATCCAGCGCCCCGCTAGCGCGCTGGATCGTCTCTTCGCGCCGCAGCACGTTGGCCCAGCGCGGCGCCACAAGCACCAGGTCGTCAAAACCCATGACCTTCATGGCGCGGGCTGCCGCCCCCACGTTGCCGGCGTGGCTGGTCTGGATCAGGACAAATCGCGTTTGCATGGCGTGAACGGGGCGTCAGGTGGGCCGGGCGGGTAAAATCGCCCTATTGTCGCCGCCCGCATCGCCGGGATGGTCCCCAGCTCTTCAATCCGCTGAGGACAGAACCCACGCTCTGTCCCGCAAGGTTAACAATTCATGTCGTCCCCCAACCTGCACCCCATGCTCAACGTGGCCGTCAAGGCCGCCCGGTCCGCCGGTTCGATCATCAACCGCGCCGCGCTTGACGTCGAAGCGGTCCGTATCTCGCAGAAGCAGGTCAACGACTTCGTCACCGAAGTCGACCACGCCAGCGAAAAGGCGATCATCGAAACCCTGCTCACCGCCTATCCCGACCACGGGATCCTGGCCGAGGAATCGGGCAGCCAGCATGGAGCCAAGGATGCGGATTGCGTCTGGATCATCGATCCGCTGGACGGCACCACCAACTTCATCCACGGCTTCCCCGTCTATTGCGTCAGCATTGCGCTGGCCGTGCGCGGCAAGGTCGAGCAGGCCGTCATCTACGACCCCAGCCGCAACGACCTCTTCACGGCCACCAAGGGCCGCGGCGCCTACCTGAATGAGCGCCGCATCCGGGTCAGCAAGCGCACGCGGCTGCAGGAGTGCCTGATCTCCACGGGTTTTCCGTTTCGCAAGGGCGACAACTTCAATGCGTACCTGCAGATGATGGGCGACGTCATGCAGCGCACGGCCGGCCTGCGCCGCCCGGGTGCGGCCGCGCTGGACCTGGCCTACGTGGCCGCTGGCTATGCCGACGGCTTCTTCGAAACCGGCCTCCAGCCCTGGGATGTGGCGGCCGGCTCCCTGCTGGTCACCGAAGCCGGCGGCCTGGTCGGAAATTTCACTGGCGAGGCCGACTTCCTGGAGCAGAAGGAATGCCTGGCGGGCACACCCCGCGTCTACGGCCAGCTGGTCAGCATCCTGGGCAAATACAGCAAGTTCGCCAGTGCCGGCGACAAAGCGGCCGTGCGCGAGGCCGCTGCACCGGCCTCTGCAGCCGACGGAGCCAGCGAGCTGCGGGATGAAGAAGGCCCTGACACTGCCGAGTCGGGCAGCCTGGCCAAGGACGACGACGCCCCGTTCTGACCCTCGCGCCATGGCAGCCACGCTCGATCTGAGCGCCCACACCCCCATGATGGCCCAGTACCTGGCCATCAAGGCGGAACACCCGGACACGCTCGTGTTCTACCGCATGGGCGACTTCTACGAGCTGTTCTTCGCCGACGCCGAAAAAGCCTCGCACCTGCTGGACATCACCCTGACCCGCCGCGGCCAGTCGGCCGGCCAGCCGGTGGTGATGGCCGGGGTTCCCTTCCATTCGATGGAAGGCTACCTCGCACGCCTGATCAAGCACGGCGAGTCGGTGGCAATCTGCGAGCAGGTCGGCGATGTGGCCACCAGCAAGGGCCCGGTCGAGCGCAAGGTGGTGCGCGTCGTGACACCCGGCACCCTGACGGACAGCGAACTGCTGTCGGACAAGACCGAGTCCATCCTGCTGGCGGTGCACCAGGCCCCGCGCAACGCCTGCGGGCTGGCCTGGCTGAGCGTGACCCAGGGCGAGCTGAACCTGTCGGAATGCGCGCCTGACGAACTCGACGACTGGCTGGCTCGCATCAACCCCAGCGAGCTGATCTACAGCGCCGATGTCACGCCCACCTTCGAGCAGCGACTGATAGCGCTGAAGGCGGTCAACCGCAACCTCACTTTGAGCCAGCGGCCTGAATGGCAGTTCGACGGCGCGCTGGGCCAGCGCAAGCTGCTCGAGCAATTGCGCGCCGCGAGTCTGGACGCCTGGAACGCCGCGGATCTGGCGCACGCCCATGGCGCCGCCGCCGCGTTGCTGGCCTACGCTGAGCACACGCAGGGTCGCGCGCTGTCGCACGTGCAGCAATTGCGGGTGCAGCACAGCGATGCACTGATCGACCTGCCGGCGACGACCCGGCGCAACCTCGAGCTGGTGCAGACCCTGCGCGGCGAGGACTCACCGACGCTGTTTTCGCTGCTCGACACCTGCATGACCGGCATGGGCAGCCGCACCCTCAAGCGCTGGCTTCTGGAGCCCGCTCGCGACCGCACCCAGGCCATCGCCCGGCTGGACGCCATCACCACCCTGCGCGGCGACCGCGGCGCCGGCCCCTGGCATACCTTGCGCGCGCAACTCAAGGGCAGCGCCGATGTGGAGCGCATCACCGCGCGCATCGCGCTGCGCCAGGCGCGCCCCCGCGAGCTGGTGGCGCTGCGCCAGACACTACAAAAAGCAGAGCACGTCATGGCCATTCCACGATGGGATGGTGCCTTTTTGACCGATATTTCCCGCGATTTGACCCCGCCACCGGGCTGCGCGGACCTCCTGGCGGGCTCGCTGCTCGAAGAACCGGCCGCCCTGGTGCGCGACGGCGGTGTGATCGCCGCCGGGTTGGATACCGAGCTGGACGAACTGCGCGCCATCCAGACCAATTGCGACAGCTTCCTGCTCGACCTGGAGACCCGCGAAAAAGCCCGCACCGGCATCGCCAACCTGCGCGTGCAGTTCAACAAGGTGCACGGCTTCTACATCGAGGTCACCCAGGGGCAGCTGGACAAGGTGCCCGACGACTACCGCCGCCGCCAGACCCTGAAAAACGCCGAGCGCTTCATCACACCCGAGCTCAAGGCGTTCGAAGACAAGGCCCTGAGCGCACAGGAACGTGCGCTCGCGCGCGAGAAGTGGTTGTTCGAACAGTTGCTGGACCGCCTGCAGGCCTTCGTGCCGGCACTCACCCAGCTCGCCCGCGCGGTCGCGGCGCTGGACGCCCTGTGCGCGCTGGCCGAGCGTTCTCTGACACTGAACTGGTGCGCACCGCAGTTCGTCCGCGAGCCCTGTATCGAGATTCGCGCGGGTCGCCACCCCGTGGTCGAGGCGCGGCTGGCCGAACTCTCCGGCGGCGCCTTCATCGCCAACGACACGTCGCTGGGGCCGCGCCAGCGCATGCAGATCATCACCGGCCCCAACATGGGCGGCAAGAGCACCTACATGCGCCAGGTGGCACTGATCGTGCTTTTGGCCAGCATGGGCTCCTACGTACCCGCCACGGCCTGCCGCCTCGGACCGATCGACGCCATCCACACCCGCATCGGCGCGGCCGACGACCTGGCCAACGCGCAATCCACCTTCATGCTGGAGATGACCGAGGCCGCGCAGATCCTGCACAGCGCCACACCGCAGAGCCTGGTGCTGATGGACGAGGTGGGCCGCGGCACCTCCACCTTCGACGGCCTCGCGCTGGCCAGTGGCATTGCGGCCCAGCTGCACGACAAGACGCAGGCCTTCACGCTGTTTGCCACGCACTACTTCGAGCTCACCGAATTTCCGGCAAGCCACCACGCGGCCGTCAACGTGCACGTGAGCGCGGCGGAGGCCGGGGGCGATATCGTGTTCCTGCACGAAATCCAGGCCGGTCCGGCCAGCCGCAGCTACGGCATCCAGGTCGCCCGGCTGGCAGGCATGCCAGCACCTGTGCTGAACCATGCGCGCCACGCCCTGGCAGCGCTGGAGTCCGGCGCCAGTGCAAGCCGATCCCAGGTGGATCTGTTCGCGGCACCGCCCGAGTCCGCAGCACACCCACCCAGCGCCGTCGAGGCCCGCCTGTCGGACATCAACCCGGATGCCCTGAGCCCGCGCGAGGCGCTGGACATCCTCTACGCACTGAAAAAGCTCAGCCCCTGAGGGCTGCGCCTCACACCCATCCCAAGCATCAAGGATCAAGAAGCCATGACCTACTGCGTCGCCATCAAACTCAACGCCGGCCTGGTGTTTCTCTCCGACTCGCGCACCAACGCCGGCCTCGACCAGATCAGCACGTTCCGCAAGATGATCGTCTATGAAAAGCCGGGCGACCGCTTCATGGTGCTGCTGTCGGCGGGCAACCTGAGCATTTCGCAGTCTGTGCGCGAAATCCTGCAGGTCGAGCAGATCAAGGATCACGAAGGCGGAGACCCCATCACGATCTGGAATGCCAAGAGCATGTTCGACGCCGCCCGCGTGCTGGGAGCCGCCGTGCGCCATGTGTACGACAGGGATGCGGCCTCACTCAAGGCCTCGGGGGTGGAGTTCAATGTGTCCCTGATCTTCGGTGGCCAGATTCAGGGCGAAGCCATGCGCCTGTTCCAGGTTTATTCGCCGGGCAACTTCATCGAAGCCACGCCGGAGACACCCTACTTCCAGGTCGGCGAATCCAAATACGGCAAGCCCGTGCTCGACCGGGTGATCACGCCGGACACCCCGCTGGACGAAGCCGCAAAGTGCGCGCTGGTGTCGATGGACTCCACGCTCAAGTCCAACCTGTCGGTGGGCTTGCCGCTGGACATGGTGGTCTATGAGGCGGACAAGTTCCATACCGACCGCGTGATGTGCATCGACGACCAGAACCCCTACTTCCAGATGCTGCACGGCAGCTGGGGCCAGAAGCTGCGCGAGGTGTTCGACAGCATCGAGGACCCGACCTGGGACGGAGGCGCCACCGAGGTGCCGCTGATGGTGGCGTCGGCGCGCAACAAGCCGCTGAAGAAGATCACCTCACCCAAGGAAAAGCTGATCTGAGGCCGCGCCGGACACGCCCGGTGCGCCTCAAAAAAATGGCCCGACGCCTTGGCTGGCTTCGGGCCTTTTTGCGTCGGACGGATTTGGGCGTCAGAACTTGTACGTGTAGGTCACGCCGACGTAGGTCATCGACTGGTTCTGGTTGAGGCTCATCGTGGTGTTGTCGCCATACGTATAGGGCGTTCCATTCCAGCCCCAGGCCCAGTCGTTTGACAGCACGCGGGCGTAAACCAGGTTGGCGCCGATGACGCTGTTCTTGTCCAGGTCGTACTTGCCAAAGAGCTTCAGCGCCGTCTGGCGGAACGTGATGCTCGGCAAGCCGCCAGTGGCGGCCAGCAGCGCGGCGCTGTCGGCGCCGGCATAGGTTTCCAGCGACTGGGCATACACGCTCTTTTCGTTGACGTACGACAGCGTTCCGCCCACTTCCAGCTTGCTGGTGGGCTTGCCGGTCACGCCCAGGCCTGCGGAGGTGTTGGTGGTCTCGAATGCCATGACGGAGCCGGCGGGGCGCGCCTGGTTCTGGGTCTGTTGTCCCCAGGAGGCGTACGCGGTGAGGTTCCAGTTGTCCGAAATCGCGTAGGTGCCATCGACGCTGTAAAGGCTCAAGCGCGTGTTCTGCAAGGCATACGCGGTTGGCATGGTGTATTTGTTGGTGCCGCCTTCGGCAGTGAATTGCAGGGCCAGCTTTTCATCAGGCTGCCAGTTGCCATAGAGCTTGATCTTTTCCTGCCGCCGGTCGGCCAGCGTGGGCGAGAAGATCGCCGAAGAGCTGAATGCGGTGGACGGATCGGAAACCTCGGTCACGCCCGCGCCGGGATTCGGCTTCAGCCAGTTGGAGCCATCGCGCTGGCTGCCGGAGAGGCGGATCGATCCGGTGAAGGTCTCCGACATCACCTTGTGAAGCTCTGCGTACAGGCCGGTCTCGTCGGTGTTCTGGCGCAATGCACTGATGCCACCGGCCCGGCTCGTGGGCGTGTAGATCCCGCGGTCGATGCCGACATAGTCGGCCCCGATCGTGCCCCGGTACTCCCTGGAGAACTGGTAGATCGCCTGCAGCTTGCCGGAGACCTTCTGTTCGGGCAGCTGCTGGTTGGTATAGACCGAAGAGCCCGCCATGACGTAGGGCGCGACGGGCGTCTTGTCGTCGCGGTCCGCGTAACGAATGTCGGCCTGCAGCGTGAGCTTCGGGATCGGCCGCGAGGTGATTCCCAGCCATGCCAGCGTGGTGTTGACGTTGCCGCCCAGGCTGGTCACTCCTGCCGGCGCGCCACTCAGCCCCGACGCAGCAAAGTTCTGGTTCTGCGTGGTGTTCGCATACGACAGCTTGAAGGACGCCCGGGTCTTTTCGGCCAGGTCGTAGGTGCCCGTCAGCGACAGCTGGTTGAACCGGTTGTCGGGCTCCTGTGCCACCGGCAAGTTCAGCAGCGGCTGCAATCCGGCGCTCAACGGCAAGAGCGTCCCCAGCGGATTGTTCAGACTGCCCGGAACCGACGGGTTGAGCGTCGGATTGTTGTTCTGGAAGAACGAGCCGTAGTACGCCACGCTCAGTCGCAGCTTGTCCATCGAGTAGTTCACCCGGGCGTCGATCTGGCTCGTGTTCGAGTTGACCGCCTGCGGCAGCATCAGTGTGGCCCAGCCTGCTGCGATGCCCGTGGTGCCCTGACAGCCTGGGGCGACCGGCGACGGGCAGTTCATGCCGATGCCAAAGGGTCGCGAACCATCCTGCTTCTCGGTCTTGAAATCCACCTCAATCTGCAGCGCGTTGTCGATCCACTTGCTGAAGCCCAGACCCACATTGGAGCGCTTGGTTTGCAGGTGGGTGTTGTATCCGCTGCCCACCCCGCCGGGCAGATACACCACCTGCGGTGCCGTGGAACCCGCCCCCACCACCCCGGTGTTGATCGTATAGGGGTTGGTGTGGACCAGTTCCCCATAGGAGGCCTTGAGTCGCCACTCGCCGGGCTCGGTCAGGCTCAGCCCCAGTTCGCGGGAATCGTCCAGCAGATTGGCACCGCGGAACTTGAACAGCGTCATCGCCTCCGGGTCGCGCACGCTGTAGTCGAAACCCAGGATGCCGGCCGAGGGGTTGTTGTTGTTCAGGCCGAGTGCGTTGTACTGGTTGTAAATCGATCGATTGCCGGCGCCACCGCCGACCCCGCCCAGGCCCAGGGTGACCGACGACTGCGTGGTCTTGACTTCACCGGGTTCGGGCTTGGCGGCCTCCTTGGCCTTTTCGTCGGTGGCCTGCGCGAAGGCTGAAGCCATGAAGGCAAACACCGCCATCGCAATGACCGTGCGCCGGAAGTTGAACGAGGAATCTGAAATTGTCATCATTGCTCTCCCGGGTTCACCGCGTCAGCAGCTGCGGCGTCGGGTTGGTTGCCGACGGATTGTTGGAGCCATGCACTTGCGTGTGGCAGTTCATGCAGCTGCGGCCCTGCCACAGTTGCACCACGTTCTTGCCACTGGTGGTGTTGGTGATCAAGGGCTGGACCTGGCCAGGGGCCTTGGTATAGACGCCGGGTTGTCCACCCAAGGCGCCGACGCCACCGGCCACGTGCGGCGTGTGGCAGGACTGGCACAGCATCGGCGGCCGTGACACCAGCATCCCCGGGATCACGCTGCCGTGCGGGTTGTGACAAGTGGCGCAGTTCTCAGCCACTGGCTCATGCTGGTTCACGAACGGCCCGCGCTTGCCGGCGTGGCAGGTGTAGCAGGTCTCGTTCGTGCTGTCCTTCTTCGCGAGTGCAGGCCCGACCGATCCGTGCACGTTGTGGCAGTCGGAGCAGGTCATCTTGCCCTCGGGGATCGGGTGGCGGGAAATCAGGTTGATCTGGGTGCGCTGTGCCTTGTGACAGGTGAAGCACACATCGGCCTGCTCGACCTTGGAGAACACCTTGTCCTTGTTGGTATGGACCTTGTGGCAGCTGTTGCAGGCCAGGTCTTCATTCTGGTGCCGGCTGCCGGTCCAGAGCATCTGCTTGGGGCCCTTCTGGTGGCAATCCTGGCAGACGGCACTGCGCTGCTCGGCGCTCAGCGTGGTCTTCTTGCCATAAATTCGATCCGGCGCCGGCCGGTCCTTCACGCCCTCGGGCTTCTTGACGTGGGTCGGACTGGGTCCGTGGCAGGTGATGCAGGTGGGCGTGCGTTCATTGGTCGCGTCGCCCATGGACCGTTGCGCCAGTTGCTGGGCCGCCGCCGCCATCGGCGGCTTGCGGGTGAACGGGGCATGAGGACCCTGGCTGTTGTCCGGCAGGTCTTCCTCGTCGTGACAACTCACGCACTCTGCCGATGCGTCTCGCGCGGTGACCGCGGAAACAGGCCCGGCCAGCCCCAGCAGGCAAAGCCCAGCAATGACCCACAAACGCTTGATTCGCATTCCAAACCCCTGGTAATTAGAACGACCTCTGACCGAACTCCGTCACTGAGACCCGTCACGAAAAAACGGGAGGGCCCGCAAAAGCCCTCCCGTGATTCGGACCATGCCTGAACTTACTTCTGGCCGTGGACGATGTCCACACCCTTGAAGCCGCCCGGCGAGTGGCAATCGTTGCAGGTCTCACGGGGCAGCGCACCCACTTGAGCCTGGCTCTTGTCACCGAACGCGGACCCGCCGAAGCTGGTCACGTGGCCGATGGCATTGCTCGAATCGTGGCAGGCCGTGCAGGTCGCCGCCTTCGGCGAAATCACGAGCCAGGCATTCGGATCCGACGTGGTGGCGGTGCCACCGACGACCGTCGGCTTGAAGACCACAGAACCGAGCGTGCCGAGATCCTGCTTCCAGGAACCATTGACGTGGCAGGCGTCACAGTTCAGGCCGACCTGCGGATACGCGACTTCAGCACCGTAGTTCTCCACACCACTGGCCAGCACCAGGTTCGGATCACAGATGGGCGCCTTCGACAGCGGATTGGCCGGGTTGCAGAACGCTCCAACCACCTTGTTGGCATGGGTGAACGGATAGAGCCGCTTCGAATTGCCATGGATGCCATGGATCATGCGCTTGAACTGGTAGGGCTCATACAGGCCGCCATTGAGCGTCAGTCCGTTGGTCATCATGTTGCTGGAAGAAGACCGGTTCGGATCATGGCAGACCACGCAGGATTCCACCGTGTTGCGGGCGCCGCTGTGGAACGCGTTGTCCATGCCCGGCGTGTTAGAGCCGGCCGTCGTTCCCAGCGCCCCGTGGCAGACGTTGCACTTGTCGTTCGACACGATCACCCGGCGCGGCTGCAGGCTTCCGTTGCCCAGCACCACATCCTTGTAGGTGTGTTGCATGACTGTGTTGATCAGCGTGGTCGGAACCACCGGCGGCCGCGGATCCGCTGCCGACTTGGCCTGCAGCTTCACTTCCTTGATCTGGCCAATGCTGACCACCCGCGCCGTTCCAAATGGTGCAACCGTATACGTGGTATTGGCCGGAATGGTAATGGCGACCGTGTAGTGGTTCGTGCCATCGTTGGTGCCTTTGTAGGCATAGGCGTTGGCACTATTACCACCATTGTTGTAGGCCGAGAACTCGGTCACCGCCTGGTACTGACCGGCCATGTTCTGATAGGCCAGGTAAAAGCGCAGGTTGCCAAACGTCGTGGTGGTATTGCAGCTGATGCTGGCGCCAGAACCGGAGCACGCCGTTCCGGTCGCAGATACCGTCAGGTCGTACGCCTTGTTGCTATTGGTCGGATCGGACACGAAGTACTTGACCGTCACGGTGCTCGTGCCATTCGGGGTCGCGGACTGCGTGTAGGTGACGTCCTCAATGTTCATCTTGTACTTGGCCGCGTTCTCTTCGTTCTGGTTCCAGTGCACGCGCTCCGGCGACAGCGTCGGGTTGGACGTCGGGTTGTGGCAGGCCACGCACTGGGCGTTGGTCATGGCCAGCGGATTGCCGCCACCGACATAGGTCGTGTGTGCGGTGTTCCAGGCAGAGCCGGGCTTGCTGGCGTGGCAGGTCAGGCAGGCCTCTTTGGACACCTTGGTCTTCCAGTTGTCGCCCTGCGGCGTGTTCGGATTGGAGGCCGTGTGGCACTTGGCACAATTGCGCAGGTCCTGCGGGAAACCGACTTCGGCGTAGTCATGTTTGCTGGCGTTGTAGCCCCAGATCACGTAGTCCTCGCCACCAAGCGTAGCCGGATTCGCCAGCAGCTTGCCCGCGTGGATCTTGTGGATCATCGTGGCCATATTGAGGTTGTTCCCGCTGTTGGCGTCCACGGTGCCCGGGTTGTGGCACATCACGCAGTACTGCGTATCCACCCGGCCGCCGCCATGCAGCGCCAGCTTGTCGTGGCAACCATTGCAGGACGTCACATCGGCCATCTTGCGGGTCTTGGAGGGATCGGTGACGAACACCGATTTGCCGGCGGCATCCACCGTGAAGTCGATGTAGGGATTCACCAGGACTGTTTCACCGGACGCGTTCTTGTAGCTCAGCTGAATGACGACCCGGTGGGTGCGGTCTGGCTCGAATACGACGCCATTCGTCTTTTTCGGATCCCTGATATCGGTCGCGAAGACATAGGAGTAGTACCCGTCGGCGTTGTAAACCAGCTGCGACGCCAGACCCAGAGAAGCCAGGGTCGTGGTGCTCATCTTGGCGTCCGTCGTGGCTTGGGTCGCGGTGGCCATGGCCGGCGTACTGTTCGGGCCGTTGCCCACGTTGTTGGGCGCGGTGGAGGTCGACTCCGTCCGGTAGATGTAGTTCACCCACTGGTCCGGATTTCCATTGGTGCCGGGGACCAGTTTCGCGATGGCAAAACTGACGTTCGACGTGGCCAGGTTGCTGACGACCTTGCCATCGGAGAAAACGGAGAAATTGACCTTGGTCAGACTAGCAGCCGTCGTCGGGCTCGCCGAAGCGGGAACCGTCACAGCGGTTACGCCGGCGCCCTGCACGACGGTGAACGCCGACGACGAATTGCTCGCCGTGTCATTCGCCGGCACGGCGGCGGCCGCGCTGATCTGTTCCTTGACGGAAGCCGTTGGAGGCGTTACCGGCGCATCGCCGCCGCCATCACCACCGCAACCGGCCATGGCGAACGCTACCAGCGCTGCCGAGCCCCACCGGGTCAATGAGATCATCACTTTTTCTCCTTTTTACCCGGATGAACCCGGGGCACCTGCCGAAACCCGAAACATGCCTGTCGTCGAAAGTCAAAGCCTGCCTGTGTGCACCTGGCCCTCGTTCCACACGGGGTGGTGACCGATCTGCCACCACCTGAACGCCAGAACCACGCCATTTACACTTGGGACGGAAGCTTAAACCTTACGGGTTGCAAGGTTACGCTTAAAACAGGCCATTTCCAAATTCATTGAGAAAAATCAATGGAGCCCCCCCCAACGTAAAAGTTGTTGCTTTTCAAGAACGCCTGAACCGAATGGATTGACAACATGCCCCTGATCGTGTTTTCCCATGCCAACAGCTTTCCCGCCAGCACCTACCGTGTGCTGTTCAAGAGCCTGCGCCAACGCGGCTTCACGGTAAAAGCCGTCGAAAGGTTCGGCCATGACCCCGCCTACCCGGTCACGGACAACTGGCCGCACCTCGTGCAGCAACTGGCCGATTTCACCCGTCGCGAGGTGGACAAGGCAGGCGAGCCCGCCTTTCTGGTCGGCCACTCGCTGGGCGGCTTCCTGAGCCTGATGGCCGCCGCCCGCCATCCCGAACTGGCCCGTGGCGTGTTGCTGGTTGATTCCCCCATCCTGGGAGGCTGGCGCGCCTCCACCATGGCGGTGATGAAGCGCACGCAACTGGTCGGTTCGGTGTCACCGGGGCGCGTCAGCCGGGCCCGGCGCAACAGCTGGCCGGATCGCGAAGCGGCGCTGGAACATTTCCGCCACAAAAAGGCCTTTGCGCGCTGGGATCCGCAGGTGCTGGCCGACTATGTGAACCATGGCATGCGCGACGACGGGGGCAAGCGCGTGCTGGCCTTCGATCGCGAGGTAGAGACGCAGATTTACAACACCCTGCCCGACAACCTGGACCGGCTGATCCGGCGCCACCCGCTGAAATGCCCGGTGGCCTTCATTGGTGGCATCCAGTCGCTGGAAATGCAGCAGGTGGGCATGGGCCTGACCGAAAAACTGGTCAAGGGCCGCGTCATGATGCTCGACGGCAGCCACCTCTTTCCGATGGAGAAGCCGCTGGCCACGGCGGCGGCCATCGAGGCCTCGCTGCGCGGCTTCGAAGCGCGCTGAGCCCGCGCCCCTGAAAGATTGGCACCCTGTCAGGGGGCCCAGCTCACCAGGCCGCTCCAAGCCGTGCCCAGCACCACCAGCCCGAAGGCGATGCGGTACCAGGCAAAGGGCACGAAGTTGTGGGTCGAGATGTAGCCTAGAAGCCAGCGCACGCAGATCCAGGCACTCACGAACGAAAACAGCAGGCCGACACCAAACAGCGGCAGGTCGGCCATCGAGAGCAGCGCGCGCTCCTTGTACAGGCTGTAGGCGCCGGCGCCGATCAGCGTGGGAATCGCCAGGAAAAACGAGAAGTCGGTGGCCGCGCGCCGGGACAGGCCCAGCAGCATGCCGCCAATGATGGTGGCGCCGCTGCGGCTGGTTCCGGGGATCATGGCCAGGCACTGCACCAGCCCGACCTTGAGGGCATCCAGCGGCGTCATGCTGTCGAGGTTCTGGATCCGCGCGGCGCTTTGCGGGCGCTTCTCGGCCCACAGGATGATGAAGCCTCCGATGATGAAAGTGCTGGCCACCACGACCGGTGTGAACAGGTGCGCCTTGATCGCCTTGCCGAACAGCAGCCCGAGAATGACCGCGGGAATGAAAGCGATCAGCACATTGACCGTGAAGCGCTGCGCCTGCCGGCTGGTGGGCAGGGCCACGATCGTGTCGTGGATCTTCTTCCAGTACACGATGATCACCGCCAGGATGGCGCCGGTCTGGATCGCGATGTCGAAGACCTTGGCCTTCTCGTCGTCGAAGCCCAACAGCGCGCCCGCCAGGATCAGGTGGCCCGTGGATGAAATCGGCAGGAATTCGGTCAAGCCCTCGACCACACCCATCACGGCAGCTTTGACCAGCAGAACAATATCCACGCGCGCTCCTGAAAAGAGCGGGGATTATCGCCGCCCGGTGACGATACTCACTCGTAGCGCAGCGCCTGGATCGGCAACAGCCTGGAGGCCCGGTGTGCAGGATAGAAACCGAAGAACACGCCGACAAAGGCCGAGAACCCCGCCGCCAGGAAGATCGAGCTCACGCTCATGCTGACCTGCCAGCCGGCAAACTGCCCGACGCTCCAGGTTGCGATGGCGCCCAGCAACACGCCGATGGCGCCGCCGATCAGGCTCAGCGTGACCGCTTCGATCAGGAATTGCGCCAGGATGTCACGGCCCCGTGCGCCCACCGCCATGCGCAGGCCGATCTCACGGGTGCGCTCGGTCACGCTGACCAGCATGATGTTCATGATGCCGATGCCGCCGATCACCAGGCTGATTCCGGCCACGGCAGCCAGCAGCAGCGTCATGATGCGGCTGGACGCCTCCTGTGCCTGCAGGATCTCGGTCAGGTTGCGGATGGCAAACGGGTCTTCCGCGCCCGGCTGCACCTTGAAGCGCTGGCGCAGCAGCTCCTTGATGCCCTCTTCGGCGGCCTTCATGCTATGGCCCTCACGCACCTTGACGCTGATGGAGCCGATGCGCTTGAGCTTGCCGCCGGTACCGCCCTGGATGCGGTTGCGGTAGGTGGAGATCGGCACGATGACGACGTCGTCCTGGTCCTGCCCCATCGAGTTCTGCCCTTTCTTGGACAGCACGCCGATGACGGTGACAGGGATCTTCTTGACCCGGATCACCTGGTCCAGCGGATCCACATCTCCGAACAGCTCGCGCGCCACGGTCTGGCCGATGATGGCCACCTTGGCCGATCCCTGGATGTCGGCGGCGTCGAAAGCCCGCCCGTCCGACAGCGCCCATTCGCGCGCTTCGAGGTAGTCGTTGGTGGTCCCAAAGATCGAGGTGCTCCAGTTGGTGTTGCCCGCCACCACCTGCGCGCCGGTGCGTGAGCTCGGCGCGGCCACCTGCACCTCGGGCACCTCCCGGGCGATGGCCAGCGCGTCTTCCTCGGTCAGGCCCTGGCCGGTCTGCGCACCCAGGCGCACGCCCCCGGCCGTGATGCCGCCGGGGATGACCAGCATGATGTTGGAGCCCAGGCCCTTCATCTGCTCCTGCACGCGCTGGGTGGCGCCGCTGCCCACAGCGATCATGGTGATGACCGCCGCCACGCCGATGATGATGCCCAGCATGGTGAGGATGGAGCGCAGGGTGTTGGCAGCCAGCGCGCGCAGGGCAATGCGGAAGGGGGCGAAGAAATTCATGGCGCGGCTCCCTGAGCCCATAAATTGGGGTCAGACTCCAATTTCTCCGCGATCCCGCCGCGATGGCCCGGCTGCCGCACGTCCTCGACGATCTGGCCGTCGCGAAACACCAGCTTGCGCCGCGCCCAGGCGGCGATGTCGCTCTCGTGCGTAACGATCACCACGGTCATGCCCTGCGAATTGAGCTCGGTCAGCAGCGTCATGATGTCTTCGCTGGTCCGGGTGTCGAGCGCGCCCGTCGGCTCGTCGGCCAGGATCAGCGGCGGGTTGTTCACCAGCGCCCGCGCAATGGCCACGCGCTGCTGCTGCCCGCCCGAAAGCTCGGACGGGGTGTGGCCGGCGCGCTCGCCCAGGCCCACGCGCTCCAATGCCGCCATCGCCATGGCGCGACGCTGGGCCGATTTCAGGCCGGCATAGACCATCGGCAGCTCCACGTTTTCCAGCGCGCTGGTGCGCGGCAACAGGTTGAACTGCTGGAAGACGAATCCGATGCGGCGGTTGCGGATGGAGGCCAGCTGGTCCTGCGCCAACCCCTCCACCTCCTCGCCAGCCAGCCGGTATTCGCCGGAGGTGGGCAGATCCAGGCAACCCAGGATGTTCATCAGCGTCGATTTGCCCGAGCCGGATGCCCCCATGATGGCCACGAAATCGCCGGCGTCGATGTCCAGCGAGACGCCCCGCAGCGCATGCACCGTCATGTCGCCCATGGTGTAGGTCTTGACCAGGTCGCGCGCCTCGATCAGCGGGGTGCCCGCAGCGGGCTTCGCGAGGGCGTTCGGTGGCGGCGTGGCGTCGGGCATGGCGTGCAATTCGCTGTGCTCAGAACGGCATGCGCGGGCCGGTCGTGGCCGGCTTCGGCTGCGCGGACCCCGGCGTGACCGTGCCGGTGATGACCACGGCGCCTTCCTTCAGCACGGTGGCCTCGGGCGAACCTGCCGGCACGATCAGCTCGGTGCTGGTGCCATCGGTGATGCCCAGGCGCACGTTGTAGGCCACGGGCTTGCCGTCCTCGCCCAGCAGGTAGATGCGTCCGCGCGTGTTCTGCCGACTGGCGGCCTGCGCCACCAGCGCGGCATATTTCGGCTTCTGCTCGGGGGTCAGCACATCGCCGATGCGGGCGCGGATGTCGGCCATGATGCGGTCGCGGGCCTTGGGCCGCTCCTCGGCCGGCAGGTCGCGCAGCGTGGCGAATTTCGGCCTGGACTCGGCATAAATGGCATCGACCTTCTCCACCTGGGCTGGCGTCAGGGCCAGCTCGGCGACCAGTCGGTTGCGGAACTCGGTGGCCGCATTGGCGCCGGGGGCGCCCGGTGCGGCGGGAGCGGGCGGCGCCGCGCCAGCACCCGGACTGGCTGCGTTCGCGCCGGGGGCGGGGGCGGCGGCCATGGGAGCTGCCGGCGCCGCAGGCACCGTGCCAGCCGCGAGCGGCGCGGCAGGGGCCTGCGAGCCCGTTGCCGGGGCGCTGGCGGCGCTGACGGGAGGCGTTCCAGCCGCTACAGGCGCATTTTTTGGATCTTTTTTGCCACTTCCCAGCGCCGATTGGTCACTATTAGCTATATTTTTTGAAGCGACTGCCGCGCTCGCCGAAGGGGCCTGCGCGGCCGGACGAGGACCGGACGAGGCGGCTTGGGCCTGCAGGGCCTCGTATTTGCTCTTCTGTGCCGGCGTCAGCATGGCGGTGATCTTGCTGCGCATCTCGGCGCTGACCTTCTCCCGGGCCGCCGCACGCTCCTCTTCGGGCAGATCGCGCAGGGCCATGAACTTCGGCCGCAGTTCGGCGCTGATCGCGTCAAGCCTGGCCTGTTGGTCGGCATCGAGCTGCAGCTCGCTCACCAGGCGCTCGCGCAGTGCCGCAAAACCGCCGCCACCACCAGCCGGCTGGGCCACAGCCTGGCTGAACCAGGTCCAGCCGCCGGCGCTGCCGGTGCTGGTCGACGCGGGTGCCGAGGCGCCCGATGCCGCGCCCTGGGCGGGCGCCGCCGGCTCCACCCCGGCGATGCGCACCCGCAGCGCTGCGTTGGGCACCTTCAGCACGTTCTCCCGCGACTCGGTCACGATGCGCACATTGGCCGTCATGCCGGGCACCAGGCGATCGCCCACGTTGGAAAAACCCACCACCGCGACATAGGTCACCACGTTGGCGACGTTCTGCGCCGCCTTGCGCACCTGGCGCACCGAGCCCTCGAAGGTCTGGCCCGGAAACGCATCCACCGTGAAGGAGGCCTTCTGCCCGGTGCGGATGCGGCCCACATCCGACTCGTCGATGCTGGCGTCCACCTGCATGTCGCTGAGGTTCTGGGCGATCACGAACAGCTCTGGCGCCTGCAGGCTGGCGGCCACCGTCTGGCCCTTTTCGATGGCGCGCTTGATCACGATGCCGTCCACCGGAGAGGTGATGCGGGTGCGCTGCAAGTCCACCCGGGCCTGGGCCAGCGCCGCCTCGCGCTGGGCCACGTTGGCCTGGGCGGTCTTGATCTGGGCCTCGGTCACGCCGGCCTGCGCCTGCGCCAGCTTGAGCGACTCCGTGGTGGTGTTGACCAGGGCGCGCGCCTTGTCGGCCTCGCTCTGGGCGATGAACTGCTTCTCCACCAGGCTCTGCTTGCGATCGAAGTCGCGCTGGGCCTCGTTCAGGTCGACTTGCGCGCGGGAGATGCTGGCGCGGCTGGCCAGCGCGTTGGCCTGCGCCGTCATCACCGCAGCCCGCGCGGCATCCACGTCGGCCTGGGCCGAGCGCACGCGGTACTCGAAGGTCTCCGGATCGATCACTGCGATCAGCTGGCCCGCCTTGACGAGCGAGTTGAAATCGACGTAAAGCTCCTTGATCTGGCCCGACACCTGCGTGCCCACCGAGACCTGGGTCACCGGATTCACCGCGCCACTGGCCGACACGGTGGCCAGAAGGGACCCGCGCTCGATCTTGCCGGTGCGGTACTGCACGTCCGCCGCACTGTCGCGCTGGGTCCACCACCAGGCGCCGCCGCCCGCCAGCGCCAGCGCCACCGCGCCGGCGATCAGGTAAGTCTTTTTCATGCCAACGATTGTAGGAAAGCTGCCTCCCTGCGCCATGGCCCACGGGGACAGTCTGTGTAAAGAACCGGCAAATCCGCGGCCGCCATCCGGTCAACTGGCGCCCGTTTCCCGCATTTCGCGCCGCCTCGGCGCATTTCGTCGCATCCCGATGGCCGCAAGCCGCGGCGGCCGGCACAGTTCGCCCATCGCCCCAATGAACACCCAACCGGAGCCCACCATGCAACTCACCCCCGTCATCGCCATCCACATGACCGCTGCCTTGGGCGCGCTGGTCACCGGCCCCATCGCCCTGTGGGCGCGCAAGGGCGCCGCCCAGCGGCCCCGCCTGCACCGAGCCTTCGGCTACGCCTGGGTCACGCTGATGCTGGCCACGGCCATCTCGGCGCTGTTCATCCGCGATTTCAGCCTGCCCAACCTCGCCGGCTACACCCCGATCCACTTGCTGGTGCCGGTCACGCTCTTTGGCCTGTTCGGCGCCTTCTGGTTTCTGGCCAAAAAGAACATCGTTGGCCATCGCAAGACCATGCAGAGGCTGTATTTCCAGGCCTGCATCGGCGCCGGCGTCTTCACCCTGCTGCCCTCGCGCTACCTCGGCCAGCTGGTCTGGGGCCAGTGGCTGGGTCTGACCTGAATCCGCCAGCACCCGCTCGCCTGTCCTAAACCACCCCGTCAACCCCTCAAAGGAATCCTCATGTTGCTCCAGATCCTCGCCAACACCCCGAAGTGGGTCTTCGCCCTGTTCGCCGCCCTGCTCTGGCTCGGCCTCAACCAGCTGCTGACCCGTCGGCTCGGGCTGTCGCGCATCACCCTGCTGGCCGTCGGCATGGCCGCCTTCTCGTTCTACGGCACGGTGTCCGCCTTCTCCGCTGTGCCGACCGCCCTGTTCGCCTGGATGGCCGGTGCGGTTGCCGTGCTCCTGATCCTGTTCAACCGTCCCGTACCCGCCGGCACGGTTTATGACGCGACCAGCCGCCGCTTCACCGTGCCCGGCAGCGCCGTGCCGCTGGCGCTGATGATGGGCATCTTCTTCACCAAGTACGCGGTCGGCGTTGCGCTGGGGATGCACCTTGTGCAGGCGAACGACATGAGTTTTGCGCTACCGGTCAGCGCGCTGTACGGCGCCTTCAGCGGCGTGTTCGCGGCCCGTGCCGCCCGCCTGTGGCGCCTGGCCATGGCGCAGGAGCGCCAACTCCTGGCCAACCCGGCCTGATCGATCCACCGCACCAGTTCTTCCCCATTCTTTGAAAGGAGCTTCGTCATGTCACACCTTCACGCTTCCGCCCTGCCCTCGCGCACTGTCCTTGTCGGCGACGATGCGTCCCTGGAAGCCACCGCCCGCCGGCGCGCCGGTGCCCGCATGGGCTGGTATGTGCACGCGATGGTCTACCTGGCCGTCAACACCGTGCTGATGCTGGTCTCGTTCAGTACCGGGCGCAACTGGGCCATATTCCCCGCGCTGGGCTGGGGCCTGGGTCTGCTGCTGCACGGCCTCGGTGTGTGGCTGTCACTGGGCGGCGGCGGGCTGCAGCAACGGCTGATCGACCAGGAGCGGGCCCGCCTGTCCAGCCAGCGCGACCCCTGGTAAACCGGAATTCATGATGCACGCCCGCCTTCGCTCCTGCCTCGCCACCATCCTGGCGCTGCTCGGCACCCTGGCCCACGCCAGCATGGGTCTGACGGAATTGCCCGGCCTGAAGGGCGACGGCCCGGTGACGGTGTTCTATGCGTCCGACAGCCCGGCCGCCCCCGTGGCGCGCGGGCCGTTCAACCCCAGCGTGGCCTGGAATGGCCGGGCCATCGCCGGCAACCGGCGCCTGATCGTCTTGTCTCACGGCTCCGGCGGCGCCCCCTGGGTCCACACCGACCTGGCGCAGGCGCTGGTCGACGCCGGCTTCATGGTCGCCCTGCCCGAGCACCGCGGCGACAACTACAAGGACACCTCCGCACCCGGCCCCGAAAGCTGGAAACAGCGGCCCGCGGAGGTCTCGCGCGCCATCGATGCGGTGGCGCGGGACGCACGGTTTGCGCCGCTGCTGGACCTGAACAAGGTGGGGGTCGTGGGCCAGTCCGCCGGCGGCCACACGGCGCTGAGCCTGGCCGGCGGCCGCTGGTCATCCGCGCGCTTTCTGCGGCACTGTGAGGCCCACATCTCCGAGGACTTCAATGCCTGCGTCGGCACGTTCACCTTGCTGAACGGCGGCCTTTTCGATGGCATGAAGACGTCAGTGGCCATGGGCGTGCTGCGCCAGCGCTTCGACGACGAGACGCTGGTCGAACACCATGACCCGCGCATCGCCGCCGCGGTGGCCGGCGTACCAGCTGCGGCCGACTTCGACCCGGCATCGCTGGCCCAGCCGCGCATCCCGCTGGGCCTGGTCACCGCCGGCCGCGACCGCTGGCTCATGCCGCGCTGGCACAGCGATGCCGTGCTGCGCGCGTGCACCCCATGTGTGTGGATCGCCCACCTGCCGGATGGCGGCCACAGCATCCTCTTGTCGCCGCTGCCGCCAGCCGCCGTGCTGGGCGAAGTGGAAGGCCAGCTGCTCGCCGATCCGCCGGGCTTCAGCCGCAGCCAGCTTCCCGAGGTCGACCGCCAGATCGCCTCGTTCTTCCGCCTGCATCTGCTGCCCTGACGACTCACAACCGATTACAAGGCCGACCGCAAGGCCACGATCATGCTGAGCACGCTCTTTCTCCTCGTTGCCCTGCTGGCCGCCTAGAATCATCCGCACCCTTCCAAGAAGCCCACCATGACCTCTCCCCTCTCCCCCGAACAACTCGAACGGCTGGCACGCAAACGCGCCGGCGCCAAACTCGGCTGGTACGTACACGCCACGGTCTATGTGCTGGTCAATCTGGTGTTTTTCGGGATGTCGCACTACGGCTTCGGCAGCCGCCCGTGGTCGGTATTTCCGTTGCTGGGCTGGGGCCTGGGCCTGACGCTGCACGGCATTTCGGTCTTCATGCTGGGTACCGGCGGCGGCCTGCGCGAGCGCCTGGTGCAAAAGGAGCGCGAGCGCCTGCAGCGCCAGCAGGGCCCTGGCGGCACGCCGTGAAAATCGACCTGATCTCCAAGCTGCAGCATCTGCTGCAGGTCATGGCCTTCTGCCTGGGGGTGGCCACGCTGCAGGTCATCTTCATGCCTGAGCGGCCGTGGGCGCCGCCGGTGGCCTATTCGCTGGCCATCGGCCTGTTCACCTGGGCGATCATCGACCTCGGCCGCCACCTGTTTCCCTCAGCGGCGGAAACCGGTTGGCCCTCGGGCGTGGCCGGGCCGCTGCTGGTGGCCGGTGGCATCGCCGTGGGCTATCTGCTGGGCAATGCGCTGGCCGACCTCGGCTGCCGCACGTTTGGCTGGTACGCCGGCGCGCCGCCGGTGGACCGTGCGGTGGAACTGCGCAACTCGATCCTGATCACCGTGCTGGCCGGCGTTGTCGGCAGCTACTACTTCTATGCGGCCAGCAAGAGCGCCTACCTGGAACGCAAGATGGTGGAGGCCGGCCGCCAGGCCAGCGAAGCGCGCTTGAAGCTGCTGGAGACGCAGCTGGAGCCGCACATGCTGTTCAACACGCTGGCCAACCTGCGCGCGCTGATCGGCATCGACCCGCCCCGCGCCCAGATCATGCTGGACCACATGAACCGCTACCTGCGCGCCACGCTCAGCGGCTCGCGTGCCACCGCCCACCCGCTGTCGGCCGAGTTCGCGCGGCTGGAAGACTACCTGGCGCTGATGGCCATCCGCATGGGCCCGCGCCTGGGCAGCACGCTGGAACTGCCCGACGCGCTGCGCGACGTGCCCGTTCCGCCGCTGCTGCTGCAGCCGCTGGTGGAAAACGCCATCCGCCACGGGCTGGAGCCCCAGGTGGACGGTGGCCACATCACCGTGCGTGCGCAAGCTGAAGGCGCCGGCCTCCTGCTGGAAGTGGCCGACACCGGCGCGGGCTTCGACCCCGCTGCGCCGGCCACCACCGGTGGCAGCCGCTTCGGCCTGGCGCAGGTGCGCGAGCGCGTGGCCACCGCCTACGACGGCCGCGGCCAGGTGGATCTGCAGTCCGCGCCCGGACAGGGCACGGTGATCCGCATCCACCTTCCGGCACCGAACCCCGCCACCTAAGACACCACCACAGGGACGCTCATCATGGATTGGGATGCCATCGTCATCGGCTCCGGCATCGGCGGGCTCACCGCCGCCGCCGCGCTGGCCCGCTGCGACCTGCGTGTGCTGGTGCTGGAACAGCATTTCGTGCTGGGCGGCATGACACAGACTTTCGAGCGGCAGGGCTTTCGCTTCGGCACCGGGCTGCACTACATCGGCGGTGTCGGCCCGCAGAGCGGCGCGGCAGGCAGCTTTGGCCGGCTCCTGGGCTGGCTGGGCGACGGCAGCCTGCAGTTTGCCCCGCTGCCCAAGCACTTCGACACCGTGCGCCTGAACGATCCGTCACAGCCGGGCGGCGAGTTCAGCTTCAGCTTTGGCGCACCGGAGTCGGACAACATCACGCGCCTGAAGGCGCTGTTTCCGGAAGAAGCTGCCGCGCTGGAGCGTTACGCGCAGGATTTCCGCAAAGCCACCCGCGCCGCCATGCAAGCCTACCCCCTGCATGGCCTGCCCAGGCCGGCCGCCACGCTGATGGGCTGGGTGCGCGGCGGTGCGCTGCGTGAGGCCGCGAAAACCACCGTGGCGCAGGCCGTGGCCGAGATCAAGAACCCCATCCTGCGCCAGCTGCTGGCCGCGCGCGGCGGCGACTACGGCCTGCCCCCGGTCGAGGCGCCGCTGATGCTTCACGCCGCCGTGCTGGGCAGCTACACCCACGGCGCCTGGTACCCGGTGGGCGGGCCGCAGCGCTTTGCCGAAAGCCTGGGCGCCACCGTCCGGGCCGCCGGCGGCGAGCTGCGCACCTCGGCCACCGTGGCCGGCATCGAAATGGAGCGCGGGCGCGCCTGCGGCGTGCGGCTGCAGTCGGGCGAGGTCGAGCGCGCGCCGGCCATCGTCTCGGCCATGGGTGCGGCCAACACGGCCCGAGCCCTGCCGCGCGAGGCCGCACCCGGCTGGCAGGCCGAAATCGCCACCTTCAAGCCCAGCGGCACCTACGTGGCGCTGTTTCTGGGTTTTGAGGGCGACATCCGCGATGCGGGCATCAACGGCGCCAACCACTGGATCTACGAAACCCCGGCCGGGCCCGACGCGCTGGACTGGAACGACCCCACCGACACCGACGCGCCCTCGGTGTTCGTCTCCTTCGGCTCGGTCAACGACCCGGCGCACAGCGGCGGCTTCACGGCCGAACTGCTCGCGCCCTGCGGCTGGGAGGTGTTCGAGCGCTGGAAGGATTCGCACCTTGGCGCGCGGCCCGAGGATTACGAAGCCACCAAGTCGTGGATCGAGGAGCGCCTGCTGGCACAGTTCAAACGCCTGTTCCCCGCGCTGGCCGACCGCATCGTGTTCCACGAGCTGGCCACGCCCCTGTCGCACGCCGCCTACGCCAACGCCCCGCGCGGCGCCATGTACGGCCTGCGCATGACGCCCGAGCGCCTGCTCGACCCCGCGCTGCACGTGCGCACGCCGGTGCCGGGCCTGTTTCTGGGCGGGCAGGACGTGACCAGCCTGGGCATCCAGGGCGCGGCCATGGGCGGCTTCATGGCCGCGGCCTCGATCGAGCCGCGCCTGTGGAAACAGATGTCCCGCTGAAGGCCCGCCGCATGAACGCACCCGCCCCCACCGCCCTGATCGCCGAAGACGAACCCCTGCTGGCCGCCGCGCTACAGGCCGAACTGGCGCGGGCCTGGCCCGAGCTGAAGGTGGTGGCCAGCGTGGGCGACGGCTTGTCGGCCGTGAAGCAGGCGATGGCGCTGGCGCCCGACGTGCTGTTTTTCGACATCCGCATGCCGGGGTTGTCCGGGCTGGAGGCCGCCGCCGAGCTGGCCGACCAGTGGCCACCGGCCGACGCGCCGGACCGTGCCTTTCCGGCGCTGGTGTTTGTCACCGCCTACGACGAATACGCGGTGCAGGCCTTCGAGGCGCAGGCCGTGGACTACCTGCTCAAGCCCGTGCAGGCCGCCCGTTTGCAAAAAACAGTGGAAAAATTGCGCAAAGCCAGCGCGAAACGGTCAGTTTCAGCTATCGAAACTGAAGCAGCCATGGAGCCCATGCTGGAGCGTCTGCGTGGCCTGCTGGCGGCCGAAGGGGGCGGCGCCGCACCGCGCCTGAGCGTGATCGCCGCCAGCCTGCCCGGTGCACTGGGCGCGTCCATCCGCATGGTGCCGGTGGACGAGGTGCTGTATTTCGAGGCGGCCGACAAGTACCTGCGCGTGCTCACCGCCGGTGCCGAATACCTGATCCGCACCCCGCTGAAGGAGCTGATCGCCCAGCTGGACCCCCAGGTGTTCTGGCAGATCCACCGCGGCACCGTGGTGCGGGCCAGCCTGATCGATACCGTGACCCGCGACGAGGCCGGAAAGCTGAGCCTGAGCCTGCGCGGGCGGCCCGAGCGCCTGGCCGTCAGCCGGTTGTACGCCCACCTGTTCCGCGCCATGTAAAGCAATCGGCCCGGCATTCACCGGGCCCGCTGCGGGCTATTCAGCGAGCGCGCCGCTCAGGGACCATAGCCCACCGTGGCGGCCGGGCCCACCCCATAGGCGCCGGGGGCGTAATAAGGCACCGGGCGCGGGCCGTGTTGGTGATGGCGATAGCCGTAGGCATACGGCCGCACCACCGGGCGGTAGACCACGGGTGCCACCACGCGCGGGCGGTAGTACACCGGCGCAGGCGCCGCATAAACCGGAGCCGGCTGGACATAGACCGGCGCCGATTGCACATAAGCCGGCGCGCCGTAGACGGGGCCCCCATAGACCGAGCCACCGTAGACGGCCGGCGCATTGGCCACGCCCACTTGCACGCCGGGTGCCGCGACACCCACCGACCAGTACACATTGCTGCCCGCCTGGGCTGCGCCGGCGGCCGCCCATGCGGCGACGCCGACCGCCGCGATCATGCCGGCGCGGACGCCCTGGCGGCGAAGGGAAGAAAGAAGGTTGAAGCGCATGTCAGTCTCCTGGAAATTGCGCACCACCGACAGGATGGCAGGTGGGCGTACCGGTCTAACGCGGCACCCTACGATCTGGTTGGCTTCTGTTGCGTGAAGGCCGTTGCCAGATGTAACGCCGGCCCCCCGCCCCCTAAAATGAACCCATGAGCGCCCCCACCGACAAAAACACCGCCGCCGAAGCCCCCAAAGTCAGCAACTTCCTGCGCCAGATCATCGAGAACGACCTGGAAAAAGGCACCTATGCCACCCGCCACTGGGCCGGCAGCCCGGGCGACGCCGCCCACCAGGCCACGGGCGTGCCGGACCCGGCGAAGATCCGCACCCGTTTTCCGCCCGAGCCCAACGGCTACCTGCACGTGGGCCATGCCAAGAGCATCTGCCTGAACTTTGGCCTGGCGCGCGACTACGGCGGCGTGTGCCACATGCGCTTTGACGACACCAACCCCGAGAAGGAAGACACCGAATACGTCAACTCCATTCTCGACGCGGTGCAGTGGCTGGGCTTCAGCTGGGATTCCACCTTCAACGGCCAGACCGAGCACCACCTCTACCAGGCCAGCGACTACTTCGACTTCATGTACCGCGCGGCGGAGTACCTCATCGAAGCCGGCCACGCCTACGTGGACGAGCAGACGCCCGAAGAAATGCGCGCCAACCGCGGCGACTTCGGCAAGCCCGGTGTGGACAGCCCCTTTCGCACCCGCAGCCCCGCCGAGAACCTGCGCATCTTCCGCGGCATGCGCGACGGCCACTACGAGGACGGCGCGATGGTGCTGCGCGCGAAGATTGACATGGCCAGCCCCAACATCAACATGCGCGACCCGGCCATCTACCGCATCCGCCGGGCTACCCACCACAACACCGGCGACAAATGGTGCATCTACCCGATGTACACCTACGCCCACCCCATCGAAGACGCGCTGGAGCAGATCACCCACAGCATCTGCACGCTGGAGTTTGAAGACCAGCGCCCGTTCTACGACTGGCTGCTCGACCGCCTGTGCGAAGGCGGCCTGCTGGCGCAGCCGCACCCGCGCCAGTACGAATTTGCGCGCCTGAACCTCACCTATGTGATCACCAGCAAACGCAAGCTGGCGCAGCTGGTGTACGACCAGAAGGTCAGCGGCTGGGACGACCCGCGCATGCCCACCATCGTGGGCCTGCGCCGGCGCGGCTACACGCCCGAGGCGCTGCAGCTGTTTGCCGAGCGCATCGGCGTGACCAAGAGCGACAGCTGGATCGACTACAGCACCCTGGAAGGCTGCCTGCGCGAAGACCTGGAAAACAAGGCCCACCGCGGCATGGCCGTGCTGGACCCGGTGAAACTGGTGCTGACCAACTGGGGCGAAGTCTTTGGCAGCGACGCCTACCTGGAAGACTGCATCCAGCCGGCCCTGCCCCACAGCGCCCTGGCCGAAGGGCAAACCCCACCGCCCGAGCGCGTGTTCAAGATCGGCCGCGAGGTTTGGATCGAGCGCGAAGACTTTGAAGAAGTGCCACCCAAGGGCTACAAGCGCCTGTTCCCCGGCAACATCGTGCGCCTGAAAGGCGGCTACGTCATCGAATGCACCGGCGTGGGCGCCAAGGATGCCGACGGCAAAGTCACCGAAGTGCACGCCAAGGTCATTGCCGACACCAAGAGCGGCACCCCCGGCGCCGACCGCGTGAAAGCCAAGGCCGCCATCACCTGGGTGGGCGTGGCCGACGGCGTGCAGGCCGAAGTGCGCCTGTACGACCGCCTGTTCAAGGACGTCCAGCCCGACGCCGGCGGCAAGGACTTCCTGGAAAGCCTGAACCCCGACAGCCTGAAAGTGGTGACCGCCTACGTCGAGCCCTCACTGGCCGCCGCCAGGCCGGACGAGAAGTTCCAGTTCGAGCGCTTCGGCTACTTCGTGGCCGACCGCCAGGACCACGGGGTGGGGGGCAAGGCGGTGTTCAACCGGGTGACGGGGTTGAAGGATTCGTGGGGGAAGTAATAAGTAATAAGCCACCACCCAATTAGAGGCCTGCAATCACTCAAATTGCAGGCCTTTTTTTCATCTCAAGAGCTACTTCCCCCCACTCAAGCCCGTCGAATCCCGATCAACTACCGATTGACCAGAAATTCTCCTCTGATAGCGCACAACCATTTTCGTTACATCAGGATCACCAACCCGAGACTCTGCTCTCTTTAGCAATTTCATTGCCTCATCAAATACCTCATGTGACCCCGTCAATTTAAAGGTCTCAATGCCAAGCTCACAGTAGGCACCGAGTACATACTTATTTGTCTCGTATCGCACAACAGCACCGCTTGCCAATTCCCTTGCCTGTTGCAGTATCACCATGCGATCCTCTTGAGCAAGGCCAGGCGTTTCAGTCGCACGAGCTATCATTAGGAGAATTCGGTACCGCGCCGTTGGAGCCTCCTTCCCGAAGTCCTTTTCAAATATTCTAATTTCAGACTCAGCCTTCTCAAACTCCCCGAGATCGATTAAGTTCCTTATCAACCGATGTCGAGGCACACGCTCCCCCGGAGCTATAGACATCATTCTCCGCAGCAACTGATTCTGGACAGATTTATCCGGTATCACAGACAAACCCGATTCGATATTACACAACTCACGAATGGTGCGGATTTCAATATCAAATGTAGGCGATATATGATCTATCACACGTCCAAACAATTCGATCAACTTATCAAGATCATAAAATTTATACTTTGCAACAATTCCTGCAATTACATTATGGCGAACTCGCCATCCATAAACACCCTCGCGAGGATTCACATCATACTCAGTAATGATATCCGCAAGGCCTGAGAGCAAAGCAGATATTGCATTAGCCTGCAATCCCAGTATTCGCATCACCAATTGTCGATGCACACGAATGCCAGCATACTCCATTGCAGCAACATATCGATATATATCCTGATTATCGACAGATAAGGTTCCATATTCCCGCAGGATGATGTCATCGTATTTTTCCGAGGCGAAAATATTCTTCATACAAACAAACATGTCCGCTTCACAGCGATCTATCAACCGTCGCCGCCTCTCGTACCGAGAAAAGCCGCCAAAACCTGATTCGACAAGTGAGCGCAACTCCGGAACAGTCTCCACCAGAGTTAGCAAGTTATCGATCTCCTTTGAACTAAGCTGCGAAATATAAAATTCACTCCCCATGGAGAACATGGTCGGCGTCTTAACTCGAGGCCCCCAGTGACTGCGCGTCGAGGTAAAAATCAACTTGAAGTTTGTGCACCCCTCAGAAGCCAAACGATCAACCAGCTCATTCACTTCGTACAAATGTGTGTGCGCGTCATCTATTAGGAGCGCGCCCATCTTAGACTGGATTTTCAGCCGTTTTGCAATCTCCACCCATGCCCTCTCATTTAGCGGGTGTTCTCCTTTATGCTCCCAACAATCGTATCCTCTCCCACGCAATTTCAAGAGCACTTGGCGGGCGGCCGTTGTCTTTCCGACTCCACTCGCACCTAAAAGTACGGCCACAAATTTTTCTGAATCAGAATAGTACTCGGTAATCTCACCGGCAACAACACGGTCAAACGTAAGACCGCCCGAGATATCGCTGTAGTTTGCAGGCCACCCATTAAAAACAGCACTTGCGTTAGCCTGCTCGGGCTTCAACTCGTCATCAATTGACTTAGTCCCGGGTCGCAGTACGACCTGCGAATCCAGAAGATCTCCGGACCGAGATTGAGCAGGGGCATGATCCTGGGCCTTCAAGGCTAACGCTGCAATGAAATCATCAAGGCCTCCATAAGCGACCCGCACACCTCGACTCTCCAAGAGTTGTGCCCTGTTTTCATCTCGCTCGTACAACAGCAAACCAATCCTTCCTTGATTGTGCATTTTTTGGTTGATTGCAATACTTCGCTGTATAACATCTCTTAAATCCTGATCAGCCAAAGATTGACCAATTATCAAAACACGCACACCCGGCGATATATCCGCCTTTAAGCGATCATACAAGACCTCACGATACTCTTCGGTTAAATCGTAATCTCCATCCGTGATTATAATTCGAGAAAGACTACCATCCACAACATCCTTGTCAATCGTTCCATGAATCTTGAATAATTTTGCCGCATTTGGATCCGACTGAACTGTAAAATCAAAATTCGAAGAAAACACCTTGATAGAGCGTCCGGCACGCTTATAGGCATCCTCTACTATCTCATCATAATTTGTCGTGAATATCGACTTCCATCCATACAAAGGCAGGTTCAATATTGAACCCTTAGCACGCAAGCCGGAAAAACGCTTACGCACAATAGAAATCACATCCTGCCGACTGCGTTTTTGCTCAGCCAACCCCGAGATTTCTCGCAAATTCAACCCACCGGATTCAATTCTGAATTCCTGAGATATATCCTGCACCAAATCAGCAACCGATGGCGCACCTGAAGGAACCGAAGCACCTGCTCCGAAAACAAGGACAGTCTGCCCCGGATTAATATCGCCAATTAACTCCAAAAGACTGACCGGCATAGTTCCTCCAAGATTTGCAATATAGAAATCATCCATTAGAAATCGGGATCAAGGCTTGCGTTTTGCCTATACGCGCGCAGCGAATTTCCCGTCCCCACTCGCCCCAATCACCAACCGCTGCGTCGCCCGCGTAGCCCCCACATAAAACAGCCGCGCTTCCTCGCGCTCGTCTTCACCCTCGGCGGGCATGTGGCCCGCACCCACCAGCGCCACCACGGGGAACTCCAGCCCCTTGCTGGCGTGCAGGGTCATGATCTTGATGGTGTCGGCGGCGGGGTCAAAGTCGCCCGCGCGCTTGCGCACCTGATGCGGCAGGTGCCGGCGGCGCAGCACGTCGGCGCACAGGTCCATCTCGCTGTAATGGCGGCACAGCACGGCCATGTCACCCCAGGCATGGCCCTCCTGGTGCGCGGCGGCCAGCAGGTCGGCCACTTGCCAGGCTTCTTCGCGCAGCGTGGGCAGGCGGATGATGATGGGCGCTTCGCCCTCGCGCCCGCAGCTCACGGGCTTGAGCAGGGGCACGCCGTCGTCATCCTGGTCTTCGGCGGTCAGCAGGTCTGCAGCCACCAGGCTGGCGGTCTGCAGGATCTGCCTGGTGTTGCGGTAGTTGATCTTGAGGATGGTGGTGCGCCCCTGTGCCTGGATGCCCACGCTCTTGAAGCTGAAGTTCTTCTTCTGCGCACGCTCGTAGATGCTTTGCGCGTCGTCATACAGCACCAGCAGGCTGTTGGTGGCGGGGTCCACCATCTGCACCACCAGCTTCAGCCATTCGGGCGCAAAGTCGTGGCCCTCGTCGATCAGCACGGCCTGGTATTGCCCGCTGGGGATCTGGCGGCGGTCCACGCCGGTGATGACGAGCTGCACCATCTCGGCCATTTTGTCGGTGACGGACTGGTTGTTGGCGGGCATCTCCTGCCCGTATGCCTTCAGCTGCGCGTAGCACCACTTGTGAAAGTGCACCGCGTGCACGCGCTCGGCAATGCCCTTGGCCGCCACCACGCTGGCCAGTTGCCGGGCCAGCGGTTCGTTGTAGCAAAGGATGAGCACGGGCTTGCTGGCCGCGGTGGCCGCCTTGGCCAGGTGCTCGGCGCGGTAGCCCAGCAGCATGGTCTTGCCCGAGCCAGCCACGCCGTGGATGACGCGGTGGCCGTCGCCCAGGCTGCGCGCCAGCTGCTCTTGCTGCAGGTCGAGCACGCGCATGATGCTGGGCAGCTCGGCGTTGGCGTCGGTTTCGTCAAACAGCGCGTCCTGCGTGGGCACGCGCACCTCGGGAAACATGATCCAGCGCACGCGGTCCAGCTGCGGCAGCGACATCACGCCGCCCATCATGAAGGGGAACATGTCCCACAGGCGGCTTTGCAGCGCCTCGGGCTCCACCGATTCGAGCATTTCGTCCTGGCAGACCACGCGGTGCGGCTCCAGCGCGTGGTGCAGCTCGGCCTTGTCAAACTGCGCGCGGGTGATGTTGGGCAGCACCACGCCGTAGCTCCACGGAAACGCCAACTTGCCCTGGTGGCGGCCAGCGGGCTGCACGAGCTGCGGGTCGCGTTCCAGCGCGTGGACCACCTGGTGCGCGTACTGCCGCGCCTGCTCCAGCGGGCTGGGCAGGGTTTTGGGGCCGGTTTCGGTGTGGATGTCCCAGGTCTGCGGGTTGGCCTGGATGAGGGTGGAAAGCCGCCAGTCCTTCACCTCCAGGATCAGGATGCCCCGGCGCGGGTGCATCACCACAAAGTCAGGATGCTGGTGCCGCGGGCCCACGGCCACGTCGTACCAGAGCAGGTAGTCCGCATCGAGCTTTTGCTCCAGCCGTTCCGCCACGCGCCTCTCGCCGCTGGTCATGCGCGAAACGCAACTCCCCAATGCCGGTATCAATGTGGCCATCGCCCGTCTCTCTTGTTGTCATTCCCTGGGCCGCATCATGCCAAGAAACGTAACGGGGTTGAAACAGGCACGACCGGGGGTCCACGCGGACTATCAACTTTGATAGCGACTGATGACCATTTCGCGATGGGGTTGGGCAGTTTTTTCGGTTCTCTTCTGTTTCGGGTGGCACGCAACATTCTGATGGAGGTCAGGCGAGAGGGCGTGCTTTCTGAAGCGGATTG
>NZ_JAKJEW010000028.1:0-51991 GCF_022705245.1 Candidatus Skiveiella danica
GCGTCCGTCCATCATTGCCGCTTGCTGGATGCAGGCTACGCTCTGGTGATGTCATGAATTATGTAAGTCTCAATAATGACCATTCGACGCTGGGAACAGGCCATTTTTGTTGGATTCTTCGCGTGAAATGCTTTTTCCGACGGCCCTTTGGCGAATCCAGACCACGCACCACCCTCCCCTCACCGGAAGTCCCGGCTCCCCGTCATCAAATTGCCCAGCAGCGGCGTCAGGCGCGCTGCCATTAGGTAGCGGAATGCCCGCGGGCACTCAGCCACTCTTGCAGTGCCTTGTCGATGCGGGTCTGCCAGCCGTCGCCGGTGGCGCGAAATTGCTCCACCACATCGTGCGAAAGGCGGATGGTGATGCGTTCCTTGGTGGGGGTTCGCTGCGGTCCGCGCACGCCCAGTTTGCGTTGCAGGGCGGCAGGCAGTTTTCCGGCCGGCTGCAGCGCCCGCAGCGCCGCATCGGTGAGCGGGGGCACTTCGCCGCTGGCGTCAGTCAGGGTTCTGGTTCTTGGCATTTGCGCATGGTATCCATTTATCGTATGCACAAAAAACTAATGAAAATCCCGGCTCCCCGTCATCAGATCGCCCAGCAGCGGCGTGAGGTCACGCAGGCGCGTGGCGATCAGGTGGCGCACTTCGCCGCCGCTTTCCACGTCGCGCTGCCAGGTGCCTTGCACCGCCAGCAGGCGGGAGCGCACCAGCTCGCGGCGCTGGCGCTCGCGCAGGGCTTTCCAGACGATGACGTTGACGGTGCCGGTCTCGTCCTCCAGCGTTACGAAGGTCACGCCCTTGGCAGTGCCGGGTTGCTGGCGCACGGTGACGATGCCGCAGGCGCGCGTGGGGGTGCCGTCGGGCAGGACGCGCAGCTGGGCGGCGGTCAGCAGCTTCCAGCGGGCCAGTTCGGGGCGCAGCAGCGCCAGCGGGTGGCGTCGCAGGGTGAGGCCGGTGGCGGCGTAGTCGTGGGTGATGGCTTCGCCCTCGCCGGCTTCGATCAGCGCCAGGGGCAGCTCGTGGGTGGGCGCTTCGCGCAGCAGCTCGGGCGCGCGGTGCAGGGCCGAGGCGTCCCAGACCTGCTGGCGGCGGTGGCCTGAGAGGGCGGTCAGCGCGTCGGCGGCGGCCAGAGCCTTGAGGTCGCCGGCGTCGAGGGCGGCGCGCAGGGCGAGGTCTTCGGTGGTGGTGAAGGGGTGGTGCTGGCGGGCGGCGAGGATGCGGCGGGCGGCGGGTTCGGAGAGGGTGGCGACGAGGCGGAGGCCTAGGCGGACGGGTGGGTGGGGAGCTTTTGATGCAGGCTCTTGGCCCGGGTTGGGGAAATGGGGGTCAGAGCCCGATTTCGTCGGGAGGATCCTGGATGCTTCGGGGGGTGGGGAAATGGGGTCAGAGCCCGATTCGGATGAAGGGCGGATGTGATTTCCGGCGAGGGGGGCCGAATCGGGATCCGACCCCATTTCCCCCCATTTCGGTGACGCCGCATCTTCTTCTAGCGTGCAATCCCAGTCGCTGGTGGTGACGTCGATGGGGCGGACTTCGATGTGGTGGCGGCGGGCGTCTTGCACGAGCTGGCTGGGGGTGTAGAAGCCCAGGGGCTGGCTGTTGAGCATGGCGGCGAGGAAGGCGGCAGGCTCGTGGCGCTTGAGCCAGCAGCTCACCCACACCAGCAGCGCAAAGCTGGCGGCGTGGCTCTCGGGGAAGCCGTATTCGCCGAAGCCTTCGATCTGGCGGAAGATGCCTTGCGCGAATGCTTCGGTGTAGCCGCGCTCGACCATGCCGCCGACGATGCGCTCGTGGAACTTGTGCACACCGCCCTTGCGCTTCCACGCGGCCATGGAGCGGCGCAGGCTGTCGGCCTCGCCAGCACTGAAGCCCGCGGCCAGCATGGCGATCTGCATCACCTGCTCCTGGAAGATGGGCACGCCCAGCGTGCGGCCCAGCGCCTCGCGCAGCGCCTCTTGCGGAAACTCCACCGGCTCCAGCCCCTGGCGGCGGCGCAGGTAGGGGTGCACCATGCCGCCCTGGATGGGGCCGGGGCGCACGATGGCCACCTCGATCACCAGGTCGTAGAAGCAGCGGGGTTTGAGGCGCGGCAGCATGCTCATCTGCGCGCGGCTTTCGATCTGGAACACGCCCACAGTGTCGGCGGCGCAGATCATGTCCCAGGTGGCGGGGTCGTCGCCGGGGATGTCCTGCATGCGGAAGTCCACGCCCCGGCGCGCGCTCACCAGCGCCAGGCAGCGGCGGATGACGCTGAGCATGCCCAGGGCCAGCACGTCCACCTTCAGCAGGCCCACGGCGTCGAGGTCGTCCTTGTCCCACTGGATGATGGAGCGCTCCGGCATGGCGGCGTTCTCCACCGGCACCAGGCGGGTGAGCAGGCCTTGCGTGAGCACGAAGCCGCCCACGTGCTGGCTCAGGTGACGCGGAAAGGTGAGGAGCTGTGCGGCGGTCTCCAGCCACTGGCGCACGCGCAGGTCCTCGGGGTCCAGGCCGGCGTCGCGCACGCGCTGGGCCGCGCCTTCGCTGCCGTCGAACCAGTAATGCTCCTTGGCCAGCGCGTCGATCTGCGCCAGGTCCATGCCCAGTGCCCGGCCCGCATCACGCAGCGCGCTGCGGGTCCGCCAGCAGATGACCACGGCGGTCAGCGCGGCGCGTTCGCGGCCGTACTTGGCGTAGATGTACTGGATGACCTCTTCGCGGCGCTGGTGCTCGAAGTCGACGTCGATGTCGGGTGGCTCGTTGCGCTCGCGGGAGATGAAGCGCTCGAACAGCACGCTCATGCGCGCGGGGTCCACCTCGGTCACGCCCAGGCAGTAGCACACGGCAGAATTGGCCGCCGAGCCGCGCCCCTGGCACAGGATGCCGCGGCTGCGCGCAAAGCGCACCAGGTCGTGCACGGTGAGGAAGTACATCTCGTACTGCAGCTCGGCGATCAGCGCCAGCTCGTGCTCGATCTGTTTCTGCACGGGGGCGGGCACGCCTTGGGGGTAACGCACGCGGGCGCCCTCCTCGGTGTGGTGGCGCAGGGTCATCGCGGGCGTGGTGCCGGGCAGCACGGTCTCCATGGGGTACTGGTAGCGCAGCTCGTCCAGGCTGAAGCGGCAGCGCGCGGCCACCACCGTGGTGTTGGCCAGCAGCCCGGGCGGGTAAAGCGCGGCCAGGCGCAGGCGCGGGCGCAGGTGTGCCTCGGCGTTGGGCTGCAGGCCGAAGCCGCACTGGGCCACCGGCGTGCCCAGGCGCACGGCGGTCAGCACGTCGTGCAGCACCTTGCGCGAGCGCACGTGCATGACCACGTCGCCCGCGGCCACCAGTGGCACACCGGTGGCCGCCGAGGCCTGTTCAAGCTGCGTGAGCCACAGGTCGTCGTCCAGGCCGTGCAGCAACTCGGCGGCGAGCCAGAAATGGGGACCAAATTGCTGCCTTCCCAGCGTCGCACGGTCACAGAGTGCTTCCAAGGTGATAGCGCTTCGGGTGAGCCGGTCCGGCGCCAGGATGAGTTCGCAATCGGGCAGGCGATCGGCGGTGACGTCCTGCCAGCCCAGGCGGTACTCGCCCTTGGGCGCGGCGCGGCGGCCGGCGGTGATGAACTCGCACAGCGCGCCCCAGCCGTTGAGGTTGTGCGCCAGCGCGATCAGGCGAAAGCGCCCGTCACCGCCATCGAGCACGAACTCGCTGCCAGCCAGCAGCTTGAGACCGAGCTTCTTGGCCTCGGCATGCGCGCGCACCAGCCCGGCCACCGAGCATTCGTCGGTGATGGCCAGCGCGGTGTAGCCCAGCGCATGGGCGCGCGCCACCAGCTCCTCGGCGTGCGAGGCGCCCACCTGGAAGCTGAAGTTGGTGCGGCAATGCAGCTCGGCGTAGGCGGGAAGGCCGGGGAAGACGGCGGGAGCCGGTGACGGGGAGGACATGGCTGGGATTCAAGAGATTTCAGGCGAACAGGCCATGCAGAAACCACCCCGGCTGGGCTCCGGCCTGCGCCAGCCGCTCGCGGTAGATCCAGAGCAGGCCGGCCTGCGCGCTGCGGGCGACGAAGTAGTCACGCAGCGCGGCCGGGGCGGCGGCGGTGCCGGTGGCGTCGGGCTCCCACCAGGCGGCCTCTATGCGCTGCGGCCCGGCCAGCAGGGTGAGCGGGCCCTGGTAGAGCGGGCGGTGGCGCTGCACCGTCAGCCGCTGTGGCGTGGCGAGCAGCCAGGTGGGGTAGAGGGCGTCGGGCTGCAGGGTGCTGGAAGCGGCCTTTGAACCCGCCGCACGAGGCCTGGCCGGTTGGCTTGGGTGAAGGGCTTCGGCAGGCTCGGACGCAACAGACCGGGCGCCTTGCGCCCCGGCGCCCGATCCAGCGGCTGCCGGTAGCTTGGTGGTCTTCTTTCTGGCAGTTTTCAAGCTTTTTGGGCCTCCTCCCAGCGTCTTCTGGTCATTGTTTGCTATTAAGTTTGAAGCCTCCACCGCCGCCGACCAGGCCTGCATGCGCTCGGGCCGGTGGTCGGCGCGGGGCTCGACACGCTGCACCTGGGCCGCGCCCAGGCGCGCGCTCAGGCGCTCGACGAGCTGGTGCAGGCTGTCGCCCTGGCGCCGGTCTTCCAGCAGCAGGCTGGCGCTGGCCCCGGGCAGCGGCGCGGTCTCCACCGTGGCCAGGCGCAGCGCGATGGCGGGCGCCGCCAGCGTGACGTGCGCCAGGTGCTCGGCCAGCAGGCGCTCGAAATGGGCCATGTCCAGCGTGGGCTCGGCGGTGCGCACCAGCAGGTGGTCGTCGGTGGGGCCGTTGCGGCGGCGGTCCATCTGCCAGCCCAGGCGCAGCACCAGCGCGCCCCGCTGGCGCGCCTGCAGCCAGGCGTGCAACAGCGCCAGCAGGCGGCGCGCGCCGAACAGCAGGGCGCTGGCGTTTTCCACATGCGCGGGCAGCTCCAGCGGCTCGTCGAAGGCCTCGGGCAGCGTGAGCCAGGGGTAGAGCTCGGGCTTCTCGCCAAAGGCCTGGTCAAGCGCATCGAGCAGGCCATCGCCAAAACGCCGCACCAGACCGCCACGCGGCAGCGCGCGCAGGTCGCCCCAGGTGCGGCAGCCCAGGCGCTGCAG
This sequence comes from Candidatus Skiveiella danica, assembly GCF_022705245.1. NCBI lineage: Bacteria > Pseudomonadati > Pseudomonadota > Betaproteobacteria > Burkholderiales > Comamonadaceae > Candidatus Skiveiella > Candidatus Skiveiella danica. The sequence continues at coordinate 5,067 of NZ_JAKJEW010000028.1, forward strand.
TGTGGGCAGGTGCGCCCGGGCGGCAGCCAGCGCGGCCAGCGGCAGCTGGGCGGGCGGCGTGGCGGCGGGCCCGGGGGCGCCGTGCTGGCGGGCCTGAAGGCGTTCGAGCAAGCGCCCGATCGCTACCAAAGAAGTAGCGCCTTGTGACCATTCCACGCTGGGATGAGGCTCATTTTGTTCAAAAAGCTGCCTGAGCAGCGTCCGGCGGCCGCCGAACAGCCGCTCGCTGGCGGAAATTTCCAGCACCACCGCCCCATCGGCCCGCGCCACGCGCGGCGTGAACTGCAGGGCGCGCCAGCTCCACAGGCGCAGGGCTTCGTCCTGCTCCGTGGCGGCCGGCGCTTCAGCGTGCGGCAGGGGCAACAAGGCGATCCAGTGCACCGGGACCTCCGGATGGGGCCACGCCAGCAGGGACGCGGGTGCGCACCAGCGCCGCCAACACCGCGCTGGCCGGCGGCGGGGCAGACGGGGCGACGGCAGGCAGGGCCACGCCCTGGCCCTGGCGGCGGCGCGCGGACTGCTGGCGGCTGGCGGTGAGCAAGGCCTGCAGCCGCTCGGGCCGCGCCGGCAGCACCAGCGGTGTGGTCAGCGGCGGGCCGCGGCGCTTGAGCAGGCGCAGCGTCAGCGCGTCGGCGCCCTCGCCGGACTCCAGCAGCAGCCGCAGCACGGCGGGCGAGGCCTCCTGCTGCGCGGCCAGCGGGCGCATCACGAACAGCGCCTGCTGAAAGTTCTGCGCCGCCATCTGCAGCCGGCGCAACTGCTCGGGCCGCACCTGCGGCAGCCAGGCCAGCACGGCGCTCACGCCCGCGCAGCGCAGCGCCTGCTCGCAGGCCCAGACACGGGCGGCTGCGTCACGCGCCAGCGTGGGGCCTTGCAGCATCAGCAGGCGCGAGGCGTCCAGCCCCTGCGCCGCCAGAGCCGGCACGAAGGGCCGGTGCGGCGGGTTGACCAGCACCAGCGCGCCCGCCGAAGACGCCCCCAGCGCCGGCAGCAGCAGCCGCCATTCGCCCTGCCCGGCCTGCGGCTGCAGCACCTCCACCAGTGCCCCCACCGGCCAGCCGCCCCCGGGCAGCACGGCATCCAGCGCCGCATGGCCCGTGGGCCGCGTGGCGCCGGTGTTGCGCGCGAGCTCGTCGGCGCGCCAGACGGCGCCGCCCCCCAGGGCCTCAGGCGCCGCCGAAGCGGGCCGGGCGCGGGACAGGGCCAGGGAAGAAGCAGGAGACAACGCGGGGGATGGCATGGCGCAAGCCGGCAACTGGCCTCGGCAACGAGGGGTGAAAGCGGTCCTGAATACTGTACGGATAAACAGTATAGAGGGCTTTCGCGGGCTTGCCAATCCGGGGCCTGACTCGGCAATGCGCCGGGGCATGCTGCAAGGCGGAGAACACGGAATCAGGCCGGCGGGGCGCTCGGCGCAGCGAAATCAAGGAGGAGGCCAACGGCCGGGGGACATTCGCGGAGCGGAGTGCCCCGCCGGCCTGATTCCGGCCCGCCGGGGGTCAGCGCACCCCGCTCAGAGCAGCCCGGGCACCAGCCACCAGGTGCGCTTCTTGTACGCCGCCCACTCGGGGTAGCGTGACATGCTGGCTTCCTTCAGCACCATGTTGACCGAGAACAGCCCCAGCCACACCCAGGCCAACACCAGCACCGGCAGCCAGTGCCAGACCATCAGCGCAAAGCTGCCGTAGATCATCATCTCGCCCAGGTAATTGGGGTGGCGGATGTAGCGGTGCATGCCGTCGGTGATGAGCCCGCGCTTCACGCGCAGGGTGAAGTACTTCTGCGCGTCGGCCGCGATCATGATGACCGAGCCCAGCATGCACAGGCTGATGCACAGCGCGAACCAGATGGGATCCGGCAGCGGGTACACCGGCCGCACCGTGCCCGAGATCAGCAGCCAGCCGAACACCCAGTACCAGCCCAGCACGCCCAGGAAGGCGTTGATGCCGCCGCCGATGGTGATCTTGATCTGCCAGTTCGGGTCGGGGAAAGCCAGGTCCTTGACCAGCCAGACCAGCCCGTAGGTACCGTGCAGCGCCAGGTAGACCCAAGCCGCGGTGGAGGTGTTGCCGTACCACCAGATCAGGAAACCGAGGAAGAAGAAGGTGCCGCCCTTTTGAAAATTGATGACCCAGGCGAACTTCCACGGCCGCGGCCCGCCCAGAAAATCCTGCGACAGCCAGTTGTTGAACCGGCGCAGGGCCAGCGCCCAGGCAGGCCCAGGGCTGGCTGAAGCAGCGGCGGCGGAAACCGGGTTGGCGCCTTTCATCGGGGGTTCCTTGGTGCGGGCAGGATGAGCAGGATAAACAGCCCCGCCACGGGCCGCAAGGCGGACAACCCGGAATCAGGTTGGCGGGGTGCTCGGCGCAGCGAAATCAAGGAGGAGGCCAACGGCCGGGGGACATTCGCGGAGCCGAGTGCCCCGCCGGCCTGATCCCGCCCGCATGGACCGCCGTCAGCCGGCCACCACCTCGCGCCCTTGGGCGTCGTGGCGCACCACGGTGAACGGCGGCAGGCCTTGCATCAGGCGTTTACCGTAGCCGGTGCGCGTGAGGCGACGGTCGTAGCAGTAGACGAAGGCCTGGTCGGTCTCGGTGCGGATGGCGCGGCCGGCCCACTGGGCCAGGCGCATGGCGGTGGCCGGAACCACCAGTTCGGTGAACGGGTCGCGGCCCACGGCGCGCAACCATTCGGCGCGCGCCTCGCCCACCGGGTCGTCCGGCGGAGCGAAAGGCAGCTTGGCGATGAACACGCTCTCGCAGAGCTGCCCCGGCAAGTCCAGCCCCTCGCCGAAGGACTGCATGCCGAAGATGACCGACACGCCGCCGGCCTCCACGCGCTCGCGGTGGCGCTTGAGCAGCACCGCGCGCGGCAGCTCGGTCTGCACCAGCACCACGTCGCGCAGGTCACCCGGCAACGCCTCGACCGTCACGCGCAACTGCTCGCGCGAGGTGAACAGCGCCAGCGCGCCGTGGCGCACCTCGCGCAGGTCGCGGATCAGCGCGCGCGCCACGTCGGCGTTGAAGGCGGCGGCATCCTTGGGGTCGGCGGCCGTCTCCGAGGTGATGAAGCGGCCCTGGGCGGCAAAGTCGAACGGGCTGTCGACCTCCAGCGTGACGGCGGCCGGGTCGCCCTGCAGGCCGGACTCGCGCAGGAAAAAGTCGAACTGGCCGCAACTGGTCAGCGTGGCCGAGGTGATGACCGCGCCGCGCACCGCCGACCACAGATGCGTGCGCAGCGTGGCGCCGGGCAGGATCGGGCTGGCGTGCGCCTTGACGACGATGAACTCGCCCACCACGTCGCAGGTGAACCACTTGGCCGCGGGCGCTTCGTCGGGGCCGGGCGCTTGCAGCAGCAGGTGCGCGGTGTTGTAGACATCCTCCAGCCGGGGCGCGAGCATGCCGATCTGGGCGTACAGGGTGGACAGGCGGCGCGCCTCGTCGGGCTTGTCGCGGATTTCCGCGCGCAGGGCCTTGCCCACGGTGGCCACGCAGGCCAGGTAGCTCTCGGCGGTCACGCTGAGCAGACGCAGCGGCTCCTCCAGCGCGGCGGGCAGCACGCCCTGCGGCAGCCGCGCGCGCGCCGGCCCCCAGGCGCCCTTGACCTCCTTGAGCTGGGCGCCATACAGGTCCATCACGAGCCTGGAGAGGTCCGACAGGGTCTGCTTGAGCTGGCTGGACAGCCGGTAGACGTCGGCCACCTCGGACACGTTCACCAGCCCGCCGATGCGCACCACGCGCGCGGCCAACCGGTCGAGCCAGTTGGTGCGCGAGAGGTCCATCGAGCAGGCAAACTGGTCCAGCGCGGTGGCCGGCAGGTGGTGGCCTTCGTCCAGCACCAGCAGGCAGTGGTCCAGCTCGGGCAGCAGGCGCGAGCCCAGCGAGGACAGCAGCAGGTCGTGGTTGGCCACGATCACCTGTGCGCCCACCAGATCCTTGCGCTTGTCGTAATAGGTGCAGTTGCTGAACAGCGGGCAATGCCGGCCGGTGCACGAACGCGCATCGGCAGCCACCGGGTTCCAGAGATCGGGCTCGGGCGGATCGGCCAGCGTGTCGCGGTCGCCGTCCCAGCTGGCGTGGGCCAGCGCGTGCGCCATGTCGGCATACAGGTGCACCCGCGCCTCGGTGGTGTTGCGCCGCGCGAAGCCTTCGCCGGGCTCCTCGTCCTCGAACAGGTCGTCGTCACCGTCGGCCGGGCCGCCCGCCACGCGGTTGAGCTTGAGCTTGCAGACGTAGCGACCACGCCCCTTGGCCAGCGCAAAGCGGAACGGCTGCGGCATCTGCGCCGCCAGGGCGGGCAGGTCCTTGTTGACCAGTTGCTCCTGAAGCGCCACGGTGGCGGTGGAGATCAGCACCCGCGTGTGGCGCGCCAGGGCCAGCGCGATGGCCGGCGCGCAATAGGCCAGCGACTTGCCCACGCCGGTGCCGGCCTGGATCACGGCGATCGAGCGCACCGGCTCGGCCGCGTCGTCGTCCGCCTTGCCCAGCGCGGCCTCGGCGAAGGTGCGAGCCACCTGTTCGGCCATCTGGCGCTGGCCGGGGCGGTCGCGAAAGCCGACATCGGCCGCGACGACGGCATCGAAAGCCTGCAAGGCGTAGGCGGCGAGCGGGGACAGGGACATGGCCCGAGTGTGGCATGGCGCAGTGGTGCAGCCGGGTCATGCCCAACCCGGCCACTGGCGCCCCGGGCCTGCGCGCTCAGGCCGTGAGCAGGCGCCAGGCCCACCAGACGCCGATGCCCATCTGCACCGCAAAGGCACTGAAACGCAGGGTCACGGCCGTGGGGCTGAGCGAGGCGAGGTGGATGCAGGACTGGACGATGCGCGCGCCGAGCAGCACCATCGCCAGCGGATCGGTCACCGCGCTGCGGCCGGTGACCAGCGCCACCAGCATCAGGCCACCGAACAGGGGCAGCCCCTCCAGGCAATTGGCATGCGCCCGGGCCAGCCGCTGCATGAAGGGAGACAGGTTGCTGTTCTCAGGATTGAAACCGTTGGCCGGCACCACCTTGCGGGCCACCAGCGCACTGCGGATGCCTTCCATGAGCACCAGCAGGGCCAGCGTCCAGGCGATGAAACCGGTCAGGGCAAAGGCGGTGGGCGTGACGGTCATGTAGATCTCCTTGGTCCGGCCGGGTGGCGGGGTGGCAGCTGCTGGCCGGATGCAACGCCTGCAATGTAGCGTCCGGCCGGCCCGGCGGCAACCCGTCGCTCGGCAGGGTCTTGGCTGGCGGCGCGGTTTTTTATCCGGCAAATGCCCGGGTTTTCATGGCACCGCCCTTGAAATCGGGTCAAAAGGCCGTATCATTAGCACTCGTTGGGGTTGAGTGCTAGCATTCGCTCCCCACAAGTTAACAAGCGCTAACTTCATCGCTGGAGTCGGCGCTTTTTGATGACAACCTCTTGTTTCACATTCAAGGAGATCCCATGAAACTTCGTCCCCTCGCAGACCGCGTCATCGTCAAGCGCGTCGAAAATGAAACCAAGACCGCTTCCGGCATCGTGATCCCCGACAGCGCCGCTGAAAAGCCGGACCAGGGTGAAGTGCTGGCCGTGGGCCCGGGCAAGCGCAACGACAAGGGCGAACTGACCGCCCTGACCGTCAAGGTCGGCGACCGCGTCCTGTTCGGCAAGTACAGCGGCCAGACCGTCAAGGTCGACGGCGACGAGTTGCTCGTGATGAAGGAAGACGACCTGTTCGCAGTCGTCGAGAAGTAATTTCTCACCGCATCCCAATCCCTATTAACTGAATCCGGAGAATTTCAACATGGCAGCAAAAGACGTCATTTTCGGCGGCGAAGCCCGCGCACGCATGGTCGAGGGTGTGAACATCCTGGCCAACGCCGTCAAGGTTACCCTGGGCCCCAAGGGCCGCAATGTGGTGCTGGAGCGCTCCTTCGGCGCCCCCACCGTGACCAAGGACGGTGTGTCCGTGGCCAAGGAAATCGAACTGAAGGACAAGCTCCAGAACATGGGCGCCCAGATGGTCAAGGAAGTCGCTTCCAAGACCTCCGACATCGCCGGTGACGGCACCACCACCGCCACCGTGCTGGCCCAGGCCATCGTTCGCGAAGGCATGAAGTACGTGGCCGCCGGCATGAACCCGATGGACCTGAAGCGCGGCATCGACAAGGCCGTGACGGCCCTGGTCGCCGAACTGAAGAAGGCCTCCAAGGCCACCACCACCTCCAAGGAAATCGCCCAGGTCGGCTCCATCTCCGCCAACAGCGACGAGACCATCGGCAAGATCATTGCCGACGCCATGGACAAAGTGGGCAAGGAAGGCGTGATCACCGTGGAAGACGGCAAGTCGCTGGACAGCGAACTTGAAGTCGTCGAAGGCATGCAGTTCGACCGCGGCTACCTGTCGCCCTACTTCATCAACAACCCCGAGAAGCAAGCCGCGCTGCTGGACAACCCCTTCGTGCTGCTGTACGACAAGAAGATCAGCAACATCCGCGACCTGCTGCCCACGCTGGAGCAGGTGGCCAAGTCCGGCCGTCCGCTGCTGATCATTGCCGAAGACGTCGAAGGCGAAGCCCTGGCGACGCTGGTGGTCAACACCATCCGCGGCATCCTGAAGGTCGTGGCTGTCAAGGCCCCGGGCTTTGGCGACCGCCGCAAGGCCATGCTGGAAGACATCGCCATCCTGACGGGCGGCAAGGTCATCGCTGAAGAAGTCGGCCTGACGCTCGAAAAAGTGACGCTGGCCGACCTCGGCTCGGCCAAGCGCATCGAAGTGGGCAAGGAAAACACCATCATCATCGACGGCGCCGGCGCTGCCGCTGATATCGAAGCCCGCGTCAAGCAGGTTCGTGTGCAGATCGAGGAAGCCACGTCCGACTATGACCGCGAGAAGCTGCAAGAGCGCGTGGCCAAGCTGGCCGGCGGCGTGGCCGTGATCAAGGTCGGCGCTGCCACCGAAGTCGAGATGAAGGAAAAGAAGGCCCGCGTCGAAGACGCCCTGCACGCCACGCGTGCTGCGGTGGAAGAAGGCATCGTGGCCGGTGGTGGCGTGGCCCTGCTGCGCGCCAAGCAATCGGCTGGCACCATCAAGGGTGACAACTCCGACCAGGACCACGGCATTGCCCTGGTGCTGAAGGCCATCGAGTCGCCCCTGCGCGAGATCGTGTACAACGCCGGCGGCGAAGCCTCGGTGGTGGTCAACGCGGTGCTGGCCGGCAAGGGCAACTACGGCTTCAACGCCGCCAACGACACCTATGGCGACATGATCGAAATGGGTATCCTGGACCCGACCAAGGTGACCCGCACCGCGCTGCAGAACGCAGCCTCCGTCGCGTCCCTGATGCTGACGACCGAGTGCATGATCGCCGAGGCGCCGAAGGATGAAGCGGCCGGCGGCATGGGCGGCATGGGCGGCGGCGACATGGGTGGTATGGGCGGCATGGGCGGCATGGGCATGTAATCGCGCTGCGAAACGACCCGTTGGCGTCGTTGCATCCCCTTGCCGTGCCGAAAGCACTGTCTTCGGGTCTGCGCCTAGCCATCGGGCCGTTGCGCAACGCGACCCGCTACCTCCGCCAGGAGTAGCCACCATCCAATTAAAAAACCCCGCAAGGCGCGAGCCTTGCGGGGTTTTTCTTTGTTCAGGAAAAGCAAAGGTCGCTAGGGAATGCGCATGTTGATCATGAACATCAGGAACGACCCGCCCAGCATCACCTGTCCAGCCCAGGTCGGCGTGAACTGGTAGGCCAACGCGATGTTCACCGCGGGGGAAAACCCGTTGTAGTTCAGCGGCACCCGCTTCTTGTATTCACCGAGATAGCCATACAGCAAACCGGCCGTCCACTTGAACGATAGTTTGGGAACCCCCCAGATGCCGTGATAGGCCTGCCCGAACGGGAAGACGTACACGGTGGGCTGATCGAACGAATTGTTGAAAAAGGCGATGCCGTCCAGCGAGTTGTCCGGATGCTCGCGCTCCAGGCCGACCAGGTACACATGGGTGTAGGTCTTGTCGGTGCTGAAGTGGTAGGAATAAGGACTGACCGTCAGGGTGAATTTGTCGCCTTGGTCGAACTCGGGCACCATGGGTTTGTCTTGCGCCAGCGCGTTGCAGGCAAGGAAGGCCACAATCAGGGCCAGAAGGGTTCGGATGAGTCTTGCCATGGAAATGGAAACGGAAAATTCACAGAAACGAAACCGTCGATTATTGACGATGCTCAAATACCCAGGCTTGCACGCGGGCGGGTTCGCTTCCCTGATGCTGGCGTTGTGCCTGGTGTCGCTGAGCGGCTGTGCCTGGCTGGACACCAAGCAGCGCCAGCTGATCTACCGGCCCACGCCGGGGGTGCCGGCGCATTTCACCGGGCTTCGCAACGGCGACGAGCAGTTTTTCCTGGAGGTTCCGGCCGCCGGAACTGGCGCGCCCAATGGCGGCGGGCCGATCAGTGAAGCGACCGCGACTTCGGCGGCGCCCCAGCGCATCGAAATGTGGTGGCTGCCGAATGCCGATCGCAGCGCGCCCACTGTGCTGTACCTGCACGGCACCTTCCGCACCCTGGTGGCCAACGTGCGCAAGATCGAGGCGCTGCGCACCGCGGGCTTCTCGGTGCTGGCGGTGGAATATCGCGGCTGGGGGCTGAGCACGCCGATCACGCCGTCGGAGCAGACGATCCTGCAGGACGCGGACGTGGCATGGGCCGAATTCCAGCGAAGGGAGCCGCGAGCGGACCGACGGGTGATCTTCGGGCACTCCATGGGCAGCGGCGTGGCCGTGGACCTGGCCAGCCGCCAGCGCCCACAGTCGGACTATGCGGGTCTGATCCTGGAATCGGCGTTCACCAGCTTCCCCGACATCGCACTGGAAGTCAGCAGCGTGGCCTGGCTGCTTTCAAAGACCAGCGACGAGCGATTTGCCTCGATCGACAAGATCAAGCGGGTGGAGCAGCCCTTGCTCATGATCCACGGCAACCTGGACAAGACCGTGCCGATGGTCCTCGGCGAAAAGCTGTTTGCCGCGGCCAATCCACCCAAGCAATGGGTCATGATCGAAGGCGGCAAGCACAGCGATCTGGACGAAGCCGGGCGCGCCCAGTACCAGCAGGCGGTGCAGCAGTTCAGGACCCAGCTGCTTCAGCGCGCCGCCGCGCCGGCCGCTGCGAATGGACCCGTCAGCGCTGCTCTTCCATCGCAGGGCGCCTCCCGGTAACTTCCATATTCATAGCGAATAACGACCATTCCACGCTGGGAAACGGCCATTTCGACTAGAAAACCGCGCGGATGCGCCGCAACAGGCCCGCGCTGGACCCGTCCAGACCGTCCAGACCGTCCGTGTCACCGCTGGTCAGGCGCGGCTCGATGTCCTTGGCCAGCACCTTGCCCAGCTCCACACCCCACTGGTCAAAACTGTTGATGCCCCAGAGGGAACCGCTGACGAACACGCGGTGTTCGTGCAGCGCAATCAGCGCGCCCAGGCTGGCTGGCGTCAGGTCGCCCAGCAGCAGGAAGGTGCTGGGGCGGTTGCCGGGGAAGTCCTTCTGGCCACCGGAATCCGCTTTGCCCTGCATCAGCGCCTGCGCCTGCGCCAGCGCATTGGCCAGCAACATGGGCTGGTGCCCCTGGAGGTCATGGCGGGCCTTGACGACAGCGATGAATTCGACCGGCACCACGTCCGTGCCCTGGTGCAGCATCTGGAAGTAGGCATGCTGGCCGTTGGTGCCCGGCTCGCCCCACAGCACGGGCGAGGTGCCGTACGGCAGCGGCTGGCCGGCCAGGTCCACCCGCTTGCCGTTGCTCTCCATCTCCAGCTGCTGCAGATAGGCCGGAAAGCGTTTGAGCGCGCTGTGGTACGGCGCGATGCTGCGGCTGGTGAACCCAAGGAAGTTGCGGTACCAGACATCCAGCAGGCCCAGGCGCACCGGCAGATTGTCGGCCAGCGGCGCACAGCGGAAATGCTGGTCCATGGCATGGGCGCCGGCCAGAAAGTCGCGAAAGCCAGCCGCGCCGATGGCGATGGCCAGCGGCAGGCCGATGGCCGACCAGACCGAGTAGCGCCCGCCCACCCAGTCCCAGAAACCAAAGGTGGTGCGGATGCCAAAGGCCCGAGCCGCGTCCACGTTGGTGGTCAGCCCGATGAAATGGCGGCCGATATCCAGCGCGCCCCCGCCGTTGGCCTCGAACCAGCGCCGCGCCGAGTGAGCGTTGGTCATGGTCTCGACCGTGGTGAAGGTCTTGGAAGCAATCAGGAACACCGTGCTGCGCGCCTGCAGGCGCTTCAGGCAGGCCGCCAGTTCATGGCCGTCGACGTTGCTCACGAAATGCAGGCGCTTGCCTGAATCGGCGAACGCGTCGAGCGCCAGCACCGCCATCTGCGGGCCCAGGTCCGAGCCGCCGATGCCGATGTTCACCACGTCGGTGATGGCCGGGTCGGCGCGCAGGGTCTCGGCAAAGTCCAGCATCGCGTCCAGCGTGTTGTGCACCTCGCTCAGCAGGGGTTGCAGCGCCGGCGTGACCGCGTCACCCGGCGCCGACCGGGGGCAGCGCAGCAGGGTGTGCAGCACGGCCCGGCCTTCGGTGGTGTTGATGGCTTCGCCCGCGAACATCGCATCTCGGTGCAGTTCCAGCCGGCATTCCTGCGCCAGCGCCAGCAGGGCCTGGGTGGTCGCGGCATCGATGCGGTTGCGCGACAGGTCGGCGAACACCTGGGGCGCGTTCACACTGAAACGGTAAAACCGATCCGGCTCGGCCGCAAAGGCCTGGCGCAGGTCGAAGGCGCGGCCGGTCTGCTCGTAGCAGCGGCCCAGTTCGCGCCAGGCAGGGGTCTGGTCGCAGCGGGGGCGATTCATCCAGTCGGGGAGATGGGCGGTCATCCCGCCATTATCAGTCGGCCCGGACCACCGACACCCCATGGTCGGCCAACGCCAGACCCACCTCAACCCCCGGCTCCAGCACATGGGTCAGATCCGGTGATACGACGAAAATGTTGCCCAACACCGTCTCGAAGGTGTATTCGAAGAAACTGCCCAGGTAGGCCGCCTTGAGCAGCTTGCCCGCAACCGCAGCACCGTGCAGCCGCTCGCCGCGATGGATGCGCCAGGCCTCGGGCCGCACCGCCACTTTCACCGCGCCGGGCGCCAACGCATGGCGCGGCGTGATCGACAGCGGCCCGAGCTGGACCAGCCCGTCGGCCCCCGCCACGCCCGGGAACAGCATGGCCTCTCCCATGAAGCCGGCGACGAATTCGCTCTGCGGAAACTCGTACATCTCGCGCGGCGAGCCGCGTTGCGCAATCAGGCCGTCCGCGCTCATCACCACGATTTGGTCGCTCACGGCCAGCGCCTCGCTCTGGTCGTGGGTGACATAGGCCACGGTCAGGTTGAGGCGTTGCTGCAGGCTGCGGATTTCCTCGCGCATCTCGCGACGCAGGCGCGCGTCGAGGTTGCTCAACGGCTCGTCGAACAGCAGCACCGCGGGCTCCAGCACCAGGGCGCGCGCCAGCGCCACGCGCTGCTGCTGGCCGCCGGAGAGCTCGCTGGGCAGGCGCTCGTCGTAGCCGACCAGGCCGACGTTCTTCAGGGCCTCGCTGCCGCGCACGCGGGCCTCCTCGCGCGCCACACCGGACATCTTCAACCCGTACATCACGTTTTCCAGCACGTTCATGTGCGGGAACAGCGCGTAACTCTGGAACATCATGCTGACGTTGCGATCGGCCGGCCCCAGCGTGGTGACGTCCTTGCCGTCCATCAGGATCTGGCCACCGGTGGGTATTTCCAGTCCGGCAATCATGCGCAGCACCGTGGTCTTGCCGCAGCCAGAGGGGCCGAGGATGGTGGTGAGCGTGCCTTTGGGCACTTCGAAACTGACGCCCTTGACGACCAGCGGCGCCGAGGCTTGCAGCCCGTAACGCTTGGTGATGTTCCTGAATTCGACGCCGTGATGCATGGTGGTTCCGGTGTGAAGGGTTCAGATCGCTGGCACGGCCACCGCGGAGGCACCGGTCTTGCGCCGGCCGAGCTTGCGCTCGCCCACCAGGAACTGGATCAGCGCAATCGCCAGCGACATCAGCACGATCAGCACCGTGCAGTAGGCCAACGCCACGCCGTAGTCGCCGTTGCCGACGCGCCCGATGATGTAGGTGGTGGCCAGCTCGTTCTCGGCCGTCACCAGGAAGATCACGGCGCTGACGGTGGTCATGGCGCGAACGAAGCTGTACACCAGCGCCGCCACCAGCGCGGGCTTGAGCAGCGGCAGCACCACGTTGAACAATGTTTGCGCGGTGGAGGCGCGCAGCATCAACGAGGCCTCGTCGAGCGACTTGTCGAGCTGGCGGAAGGCTGCCGTGCCCGCGCGCACCCCGACCGGCAGATTGCGGAACATGAAGCACAGCATGATGAGGAGCCCGGTGCCGGTGAGCTCCACCGGCGGCACGTTGAAGGCCAGGATGTAGCTCACGCCCAGCACGGTGCCCGGGATCGCGAAGGCCAGCAGCGCCACGAACTCGAACAGGCCGCGCCCGTGAAACTCGGTGCGCGCCAGCAGCCAGGCGATCAGCAGGCCGGTGGCGGCGGTAACCGGCGCCGACAGCCCGGCCAGCTTGACGGTGGTGAAGAGGGAGTTCCAGGCCGTGCCGGCCCAGACGAGGCCGAACTGACCCCACTCCAGCGCAAAGGCGGTCTTGAAATGGTTGAGCGTGAGCGTGTAGTCGCGCCCCCAGGTCTGCACGAAGCCACCGGCAAACGCGAACAGGTAGACCACCACGGTGAAGGCCAGCCACGGGTAGACCACTGCGTTCAGCACGCGGCGCACGCTGTCGGGCAGCGCCATGGGAATGCCGGCGTCGCCCTTGCCGCTGACCGTCGTGTAGTTCTGCTTGCCAAGCAAGCCGCGCTGCAGGGCAAAGATACCCAATGCGAACAGCGTGAGGATCCAGGCCAGCGAGGCGGCGCGTCCCTGGTCGTACTGGGCGCCGACGATGGCAAAGAAAATGTCAGTGGACAGCACGGAGAACTGTCCGCCCACCACGATCGGGTTGCCGAAGTCGGCCATGCTCTCGATGAAACCCACCAGGAAGGCATTGGCCAGGCCCGGCTTGAGCAGGGGCAAGGTGATGGTGAAGAAGGTGCGGCGACGGTCGGCGCGCAGCGTCTGCGCCGCCTCTTCCAGGCTGGGCGCCACGCCTTGCACCACGCCGCGCATGATCATGAAGGCAATCGGCGTGAAGGCGAACATCTGGGCGATCCAGATGCCCAGCACCCCGTAGAACCAGCGCGTGGGCTGGATGCCGAAGGCGTATTCGAGGAACTGGTTGACCACGCCGGCACGGCCGAACAACAGGATGAGGCCCAGGCCCACCACGAACGGCGGCGTGATGATCGGCAGCAGGGCCACCACACGCAGCGGCGTCTGCACCCGCGCGCTGGCGCTTCGCTCGGCCATCAGTGCCATCATGGTGCCCAGCACGGTGGTGCCGGTGGCGGTGCACAGGGCCAGGAACAGCGTGTTCCAGGCCACGCCACAACGCAGCCCGCCCGCCAGGCAGTTCAGCCCCCAGACCCGCTCGTTGCCGATGCGCTCCTGCAGCGCCAGCAGGGACCATTGCCCCTGCTCGTTGAGGAACGCGCCGTGCAACGCCTTGACGACCGGAAACGCGATGAACAGCAGCAGCAGCACCGAGCAGCCCACCACGGCCGAGGCAACGAACAGATCACCCTTGAAAAAGCCCAGCCGCGCCACGCCGAAGGCCGCGATCATCACCAGCGCCAGCAAAGCCAAGAAGGCGCCGATGCCGATACCGAACTGGTTCAGCGCCAGTTCACCGAACCCCCTGTTGAGGATCTCGAACGACCAGCCTTTGGCGCCGATCATGAAGCCGCTGGCCAGCAGTCCGCCGAAGCCCAATACCCCGCCCGCGAGGAACCAGCGACCTTGCGCCTTGCCCGGTGGTACGGCCAGGCCAATGGCCGCCACAACCAGCCCCAGCACGCCCAGGAGCAGCCAGACGCGGTGGTGTGCCAGGATCTGTACCAAACCGCTGGCCGTCTCGGGCCCGCGCAGGACCTGGCCCAGCATGGTGTACCAGGCCGTGTCCTGGATCGCGTACCAGGGCAGGACGAGGTAGGCCATCAGGCCGGCGAGGAGCCAGAGCCGCACGGGCCGGTCAGGGTGCCGGTTCATGGACGCTCGACGATCGGGTCACGCACGGAAATCAGCCTCGGTTCAGGGCACCGGGCCTAGCGCGGCAGGGAATTGATTTCCTTTTCCCACTTCGCAATCAGGCGGCGCCGCTCGGCCGAGGCGCCGTACTTGGCGTAGTCGTAGTTGATGAGCTTGATTTTCTTCGGATCGGGCATGCGCGGGTCGATCGCCGTGGCCGAATTGCTGGGCAGCTGGAATTGCTTGGCGGCCACGCCGAACTGCTGCGCGCCGGGTGTCAACGCCCATTCGTAGAACTTCTTTGCCACCTCCATGTTGCGCGCGCCCTTGACGATGCTCATGGAACCGATTTCGGCACCGGTGCCCTCGGAAGGCGTGGCGGAACCCACAGGAAAGCCCTGGATGGCCTCGGTGGTGACGTCGTGCACGAAGCTGATCGAGACCATGGTTTCGCCCCGCGCTGCGGCCTTGATCGGTGCGGTGCCGCTGCGCGTGTAGGTGCTGATGTTCTTGTGCAGCGACTTGAGGTAGTCGAAGGCCTTGTCCTCGCCCATGATCTGCACCAGCGTGGCAATCACGGTGTACGCCGTGCCGCTGGAGGCCGGATTGGCCATCTGCACCTCGCCCTTGTACTCGGGCTTGAGCAGGTCGGCCCAGGACTTGGGCGCCTGCGCCTTCTTGCGGGCCAGCAACTCGGTGTTGAAGCCGAAGCCCACGGGGCCCAGGTAGACGCCCACCGTGCGGTATTTCGCGTCCTCAGCCTGCTTACGCGCCCAAGGGTAGAGCTGCGGCAGCAGGGGCGACTTGTATTCCAGCGTCAGGCCCTGCTCGGCCGCCTGCAAGTGCGGGTCGCCCGTGCCGCCGAACCAGATGTCGGTCTTGGGGTTGTCCTTCTCGGCAATGAGCTGCGCCAGTGCTTCGCCGGAGCCTTTCATGCTCATGTTGACCTTGGTGCCGGTGGTGCGCGAATAGACGGTGGCCATCATGTTGCACCAGTCGGCCTGAACCGAGCAGATGATGTTGACTTGCCCCTGCGCCGCGGCGCCCATGGATGCGGCCAGGGTGGCCGCCAACAGAATGGTCTTCTTCATGATGTGTTCCCGATGTGATCGCTGACCCGTCAGTCTCGTGGTTTGGCAGCGTTGAAATGATAGGGCAAACGCAAACAGCAACCGGCTCTCGGAATGCCCAACGAGGTCCGTCAGGGCCACGCGCTCGGGCCTCGGCCGGCCTCTCGCGGCGCTCCAGGGCCGTTCATCAGTCCATTGTTAAAGCAAAACAAGGCCGTTCCCAGCGCCAGCCGGTCACAGCATGCTGCCAAAAAAAGAGCAATAACGCCTGTCGTGTCGAGCGTTTCGCGTGCGACGACTCAGATGCGGCCTTCTTCGACCGCGTGGCACGCGATCTTCACGCCGGCAAAGTCGAGGAATTGCGGTCGCGTCGACCTGCACCGGTCGTTGGCGTGCGGACAGCGCGGGTGGAAGGTGCAACCGGTCGGCGGGTTCAACGGGTTGGGCACCTCGCCCTGCACCGGCGTGCGGGCACGGCCGGTGTCGTGCATCTTGGGGATCGCATCGATCAGCATGCGCGTGTAAGGGTGGCGCGGGTTGTCGAACAGCGTGTGCTTGTCGGCCAGCTCCACCAGGCGCCCGAGGTACATCACGCCCACTTGGTCACTGACATGGCGCACCACCGCCAGGTTGTGCGAAATGAAAAGGTAGGTCAGGCCCCGGCTGCGCTGCAGGTCTTTCATGATGTTGAGCACCTGCGCCTGCACCGACACGTCAAGCGCCGATGTCGGCTCGTCGCACACCAGAAACTCGGGCTCGGTGGCCAGCGCGCGGGCGATCGAGATGCGCTGGCGCTGCCCGCCCGAGAACTGGTGTGGGTACTTCACCATGTCCAGCGGCGACAGGCCCACGGACTTGAGCAGATCGCCCACCTTGGCCTTGAGCTGATCCTTGTCGGTGATCAGCCCGTGCTCGATCAGAGGCTCGCCCACGATGTCTTCCACGATCCAGCGCGGATTCAGGCTGGCATAGGGATCCTGGAAGATCATCTGGATCCGGCTGCGCAGCTTGAGCCCGCCGGCCGTCTTGAAGATACCGTGCGCGTCCAGGCCATCAAACTGAAAGTCGCCGCGCGTGGGCGCGTACAGCCCCACCAGCAGGCGCGCCACGGTGCTCTTGCCACAGCCCGATTCGCCGACCAGCGCCAGCGTCTTGCCTTTTTCGATCTCGAAACTCACGCCATCGACCGCGGCCAGATACTGGCGCGGCTTGCGCTCCAGCACGCGGTTCAGCCACGGCGGAGAGACGTCGAACGACATGGCCAAGTCGCGCGCCTGCACCAGCGGCGACGTCAACGGGGTCGTGCTCATGCCGTGACCCCCTGTTGGTCCTTGGCATGCAGCCAGCATGCCGCCCGTGTGGCACCGGCCAGCAGCAAGTCGGGTCGCTCGCGCCCGCACCGTTCGAAAACCTGCGGACAGCGCGGGTTGTAAGCGCACCCCTGGGGGATGGCGTTCAGACGCGGCATGGCACCGTCGATCTGGTTCAGGCGTTCGCGGTCCTGCGTCATGTCGGGGATGGCGGCCATCAGGCCCGCTGTGTAGGGATGGGCGGGCATGTTGATGACTTCGTGCACGGGGCCGATCTCGGCAATGCGCCCGGCGTACATCACGGCCACGCGGTCACAGGTCTCGGCGATGACGCCCATGTCGTGGGTGATCAGCATGACGGCGGCACCGTGCTGGGCGCAGACGTTCTTCAGCAAACTGATGATCTGCGCCTGCACCGACACGTCCAGCGCCGTGGTGGGTTCGTCAGCCACTATCAGCTTGGGCTCGGCCGCCAGCGCCAGGGCAATCACCACGCGCTGGCGCATGCCGCCGGAGAATTGATGGGGATAGTGGTCGATGCGTTGCTCTGGCGCGGAGATGCCGGTGTCCTGCAGCAGGTTGATCGCGCGCGCGCGCGCTTCGGCTGCACTCACGGGCAAGTGCGCCAGAATGGTTTCGACCAATTGCTGCCCGACGGTGTAGAGCGGGTTCAGCGAGGTCAGCGGATCCTGAAAGATGGCGCCGATCTTCCGCCCCCGTATGTGGCGCATCGCCGCATGATCGAGGTTGTCGATGCGCTGGCCTTCGAGCAGGATCTGCCCGCTGGCCACCCGCCCGGGCGGCTCCAGCAGGCCGATGATGGCCGCGCCGGTCAGCGACTTGCCCGCGCCGGATTCACCCACGACACCGAGGATCTCTCCCGGCGCGATATCAATAGAAATGTCGTCGAGCGCGCGCAACGTGCCGCGTCGGCCCGGGAATTCGACCACCAGATTCCTGACTTGCAAGAGACTCATCGTATTTGGACCGTGTTTAGCGCAGGCGCGGGTTCAGCGCGTCGCGCAGCCAGTCACCCAGCAGGTTGACCGACAGCGCGATCAGCACCAGCATCACGCCGGGGAACACCGTGATCCACCATTCGCCCGAGAACAAATAGTCGTTGCCGATGCGGATCAGCGTGCCCAGCGAAGGCGACGTCGGCGGCGCACCGACGCCCAGGAATGACAGCGTCGCCTCGGTGATGATGGCCGTCGCGACCTGGATGGTGGCCAGCACCAGCACCGGGCCCATCACGTTGGGCAGCACGTGGCCGCGCATGATGCGCCGCGAAGGCACGCCCGTCACACGGGCCGCCTGGACGTATTCCTTGTTGCGCTCCACCAGCGTCGAGCCCCGCACCGTGCGCGCGTACTGCACCCAGCCGGTGAGCGAGATGGAAAAGATCAGCACGCCAAACGCCAGCCCGTCACCCCCATTGGGGAACAGGGCGCGCCCGACACCCGCGATGAGCAGGGCCACCAGAATCGCCGGGAAGGACAGCATCACGTCGCACAGGCGCATCAGCGCGGCGTCGATCCAGCCGCCACGAAAGCCCGCAAGCAGCCCCAGCGACACCCCCACCAGCACCGAAAGGATGACCGACACCACACCAACCACCAGCGAGATCCGTGCGCCGTAGATCACCGCGGACAGGATGTCGCGCCCCTGGTCGTCGGTGCCGAGCAGGTACTTGCGGGAACCGGCTTCACTCCAGGCCGGCGGCAGGCGCGCATCGCTGAGCTCCAGCGTGGTCAGGTCGAACGGATTGTGCGGCGCGACCCAGCCGGCAAACACCGACGCAAACACGCAGACGAAGGCGATGAGGGCCGCCGCCATCGCCACCGGGGAGGAGCGAAAGCTGTGGCCGATATCGCTGTCCAGGAAGCGCGCCACCCGCCCCATGGGCGCTGGTGTGGTTGATGTACTCATCGGTGTTTCTTATGGCTTGACAGTGATGTAGCGGAATGGCATGAAGTTGTCGGCCAACTGGATCAGGTCGATCTTCTTGTTCACGCCCCAGGCCAGAGCCTGCTGGTGCAGCGGCAGATGGCCGATGTCGGCGGAATGGAGATCAAAGGCCTCCTTGATCATGGCACTGCGTTTGGCCTTGTCGGTCTCGGACTGGATCGTCCTGGTGAGCTGGTCAACCTTCGGATTGCAATAGCTGCCAAGGTTGAACTGACCGGCACCCTTGTCGTCCGGGCAGGCCATCAGGGCATTGAGGGCGTTGTGGGCGTCATACGTGGTCGGCGTCCAGCCCAGCATGTAGAAGCTGGTGTCGCGGCGCAGCACCTTGGGGAAGTACGTGCCCTTGGTCTCCGCCTGCAGGTTGACCTTGATGTTGACGCGCGACAGGTTGGCCGCCACCGTCTGGCAGATGCGGGAATCGTTGACGTACCGGTCATTCGGGCAGTTGAGCGCCACCTCGAATCCATTGGGATAGCCGGCATCCGCCAGCAGCTTCTTGGCGGCTTCAGGGTCGTACGGCAGGCGCTTGTTCTGATCCGCATTGAATCCGTTGATGCCGGGGCCTACCATCAGCGCGGTGGGTTTGGATGCTCCGCGCATCACGGTTTTCTGGATGCCATCGATGTCGATCGCCTGGTAGAAGGCCTGGCGCACGCGCTTGTCCTTGAACGGGTTCTTGCCCTTCACGTTCGAGAACAGCAGTTCGTCACGCTTCTGGTCCATGCCCAGGAAGATGGTGCGCAGTTCCGGGCCTGCCAGCACCTTCGCGTTGGCCGATGCATTGATGCGATCGACGTCCTGCAGCGGCACCGGCTCCATGACGTCGATCTCGCCGGACAGCAGCGCCGCAACCCGCGTGGCATCGTTGCCGATGGGCGTGAAGATGACTTCGTTGACGTTGCCTTCGATCTTGCCCCAGTAATTGCCATTGCGCACGAAGGTGGTGCGCACGTTGGGCTGGCGCTCGCGCAGACGGTACGGACCCGTGCCGTTGGCGCGGAACGACGCGGCATTCTCAATGCCCTTGCGGCGGTCCACCGGGCGGGTGGCTTGGTTCGTCTCGCTCCACTTCTTGCTCATGATGAACGTCGTGGACAACGCATCGGGAAGAATCGGAAACGGCGCCTTGGTCTCGATTTCGATCACATGGTCGTTGATCTTGCGCACTTCCTTGATGTCGTTGACGTTGCTCTTCATGTCAGAGCCCTCGCCGGCGACTCTCGCCAGCGTGAACACCACATCGTCCGCGGTAAACGGCGTGCCGTCATGGAAAGTGACGCCTTTGCGCAGTTCAAATCGCCACACGTTGGGCGAGGTCTGCTTCCAGGACGTGGCCAAGGCAGGCGCCAGCGCGAGGTCCTTGCCGCGGCCCACCAGCGGTTCGTAGATGTTGCCGGTGACAGACAGTTGCAGGGATTCGTTGAGCGAATGCGGATCCATCGACAGCGCATCGCCCTGATTGGCGATCCGCGCCGTCTGCGCAGAAGCCATCAGGCCTGTTGCGGACAAAATCAGTGTCGCACCCATTGCGGGCAGGGTCTTCTTGAAGTTCATGAGGCGCTCCTTGGTAAAAAACAAATCGGTCAGTTTGAGGTTGTCGGCAGGGCCTGCTCGACCAGGCTGGCGTGCAGAGCCGCACCGAGCGGCAGGATCTCGTCGTTGAAATCGTACCGGCTGTTGTGCAGGAAGCAGCTGCCCTCGCCGCCCTGGCCGATGCGCAGGTAGGCGCCGGGCTTGACCTGCAGCATGAAGGAAAAGTCTTCCGACCCCATGCTGGGCTCCATGTCGCGCACGACATGGCCTTCGCCCACCAGCGATTGCGCCACATCGGCGGCGAAAACGGCCTCGGCGTCGGAGTTGACGGTGGCGGGATAGATACGCTCGTAGTGCACGGTGGCCGAGGCGCCGAAGCCCAGCGCCACCGCGCTGCACAGGTCGTGCAGGCGCTGTTCGACCAGATCCTGGACCACGGGGTTGAAGGTGCGCACGGTGCCCGTCAGCGTGGCCGAGCCCGGAATGACGCTGAACGCGCCCGGGTCGCCGGCCTGCACGGCGCACAGGCTGATGACGGCGCTGTCGAGAGGCTTGACATTGCGCGAGACGATGCTTTGCACCGCCGTGATGATGTGTGCGGCCACCAGCACCGGGTCCACGGCCATGTAGGCGTGGGCGCCATGGCCGCCACGGCCGGTGATCTCGATCGTGACGCGGTCGGCTGCCGCCATCATCGGACCGGGGTTCACGCCGATCTCGCCGGGGCGCATGGCCGGCCAGTTGTGCATGCCATAGACGGCCCCGACCGGGAAGCGCTCGAACAAGCCGTCCCGGATCATCTCGCGGGCGCCGGCATAGCCTTCCTCGCCCGGCTGGAAGATCAACACGGCGGTGCCGGCAAAGTGGCGGGTCTCGGCCAGGTAGCGCGCCGCGCCGATCAGCATCGCCGTGTGCCCGTCGTGGCCGCAGCCGTGCATCAGGCCGGCCTTGCCGGATTTCCAGGCAAAGTCGTTGTGTTCGGTCATGGGCAGCGCGTCCATGTCGGCTCGCAGGCCGATGGCCTGGGTCTGCCCGGTGGCATCGCGAATCCATGTGCCGCGGTTGTCCCGCCCATGGATGACGCCCACGACACCCGTCTTGCCGATTCCCGTGTGAACTTCGTCCACCCCCGAGGCCTTGAGCGCGCCCGCGACGCGAGCGGCTGTATAGACCTCTTCAAAACCCAGCTCCGGATGGGCGTGCAAGTCGCGCCGGAACGCGGTGAGTTCGGGGTGCAGTTCAGCAATGCGCGCAAACGCACGGCCATTGACACGGTAGCGCGGTGCCAGCATCAATGACCACCGCTCACGCGCAGGCGCGGGTCCACCACGAAGTACAGCAGATCGACCACCAGGTTGATGACCACGAAGATCAGGGCAATCAGGCACAGGTAGGCCGCCATCACCGGCACGTCGGCAAAGGTCACCGCCTGGATGAAAAGCAGGCCCATGCCAGGCCACTGGAACACCGTCTCGGTGATGATGGCAAAGGCAATCAGGCCGCCGAGTTGCAGCCCGGTGATCGTCATCACCGGAACCAGCGTGTTCTTCAGCGCATGGCCGAAATGAATGGCGCGATCGGACAGGCCGCGGGCCCGTGCGAACTTGATGTAGTCGGTGCGCAGCACTTCGAGCATCTCGGCGCGCACCAGTCGCATGATGAGGGTGAGCTGGAAAATCGCCAGCGTGACCGCGGGCAGGATCACATGGTGCCAGCCATCCAGGGTCAGCAAGCCGCTGCTCCACCAGCCCAGCTGGACCGTCTCCCCGCGACCGAAGCTGGGAAACCAGCCCAGCCCCACCGAAAACAACAGGATCAGCAAGATGCCGATCAGGAACGTGGGCAACGAGACCCCGAGCAGCGACAGCGTCATGAAGACCTGGCTCAGGAACGAGCCTCTGCGCAAGGCGGAATACACGCCCATCGGAATGCCCAGTGCCAGCGCCAGCACGGCAGCAATGGTGGCCAGTTCCATCGTGGCGGGGAAACGCTCGGCAATCAGGCGCGACACCTTGGCACCCTGGCGCAGGCTCAGGCCGAACTCCCCTTGCACGGCATTGGAAAGAAAGTGCCAGAACTGCACGAAAAAGGGCTGATCCAGCCCCAGGTCGGCGCGCAGGGCACGAATCTGCTCAGGCGTGGCGTCCTGCCCCAGAAGGAATACGACCGGGTCACCCACGTACTGAAACAGCAGGAACGCGATGAAGGCCACCGTGGTCATGACGATCATGGCCTGAAACAGGCGGCGCAGGATAAAGGCGAACATGGCTTGTGAATAAGTGAGTCAGCATGCTAGCAGAGCGAATAGCGTGCCGGCCTCGGGGTTTCCTTGAGGCTGGAGGTGCCAATTCGCCTGGGACAGCACTTGTCGCATGAAAAAAGGCCCTTGCGGGCCTTTATGCGAGTGAAAGCCCGATTACTTCACCACGATCAGGCGCCAGTCGAGACGGTTGTCCGCACGGTGAACCACATCGACATTCTTCTTCATGGCCCAGGGAATGATCTGGTTGTGCAGAGGGAGGTGCGACACCGTGTCGTTGCTCAGTTGCAGCGCTTGGGTCAGCAGCTCGGTGCGCAGCTTCAGGTCGGTTTCCTTCTTCGTGCGCTCCACCAAAGCATCCATTCGCGGGTTGCTGTAACGGCCGACGTTGTAGTTGCCGTCGCCACCGGCGCCCACACTGCGGGTCAGCGATTGCAGGCTGTAAAGGGCGTCAAAGGTCGGCACACCCCAGCCCAGCATGTAGATGCTGGCCTCGTAGCGCTGGATCATCGGGAAATAGGTCACCAGCGGCAAGGTGCGCAGCTTGGCCTTGACGCCGATCTTTGCCCACATCGCAGTGACGGCCTGGCAGATCTCCTCGTCGTTGATGTAGCGGTTGTTCGGGCAGGCAAAGTCCACCTCGAAGCCCTGCGGGTAGCCCGCATCGGCCAGCAGCTTCTTTGCGGCCTCGGGGTCATAGGCAAAGCGCTTGTCGACACCTTTGGTCCAGCCAGTGACCTGCGGCGCCACCAGCGCACCCGTCGGCTGGCTCAGACCGCGCATGGTGACCCGATTGATGCTGGCGATGTCAATGCCCTGGTACAAGGCCATGCGCACACGCTGGTCCTTCAGCGGGTTCTTGCCTTTGATGTTGGAGCCCGGCAGTTCGTCGCGATGCTGGTCCATGCCGAAGAAGATCGTGCGGTTCTCAACGCCATCGATCACCTTGAGATTGGCGCCGGATCGAATCCGGCCCAAGTCCTGCAGGCTCGGGTCAAGCACGAAGTCCAGCTCACCGGACAACAGCGCCGCCACACGCGTCGCCTCCGACTTGATGGGCGTGTAGATGATCTCGGTCACATTGGTCTTGGCATTGGCCCATCCCCACCATAGCGGGTTCTTCACCAGCACCAGTTTCTGGTCCGGCTGCCATTCCTTGACCATGAACGGGCCGGTGCCCATCGCGTTGCGGTGGGCATAGCTTTCGTCCTTGGTCCGAATGTCCTTGGGCTCGACCGACTTGTTCTTTTCCGCCCAGGCCTTGCTCATGATGCGCAGTTCGGTCAACTGATTGAGCAGCACCGGATTCGGACCTTTCATGATCAGGTCCACGGTGGTGTCGTTGACCTTCACCGCCTTGTCGATACCCTGGGTGTAGACCGCGTAATTGGAGGTCTTGGCCATCGCCCGCATGATGGAGTACACCACGTCATCTGCAGTCAGCGGCGAACCATCGCTGAACTTGACGCCGGGGCGCAGGACAAAGCGCATCTGGGTCGGCGACACCTGGCTCCAGCTGATGGCCAGTTGTCCCTCCGGCTTGAAGGTGGTGCTGTTGTAGTACACCAGCGACTCGTAAATGGAGGCATGAACACCATTGCCGAGCGCGTTGTTCTGCGAATGAATATCCAGCGTGGGGATATCGCTGGCGCTCGACCACTTGAACGTCTTTGCAAAGGCGGGGGCAGCCACCAATGAGGCAGCCAGGGCAGCAGACAACAAGGCAAGTTTGGTTTTCATGAGAATCTCGAAAGAAGGGATCATTGATGTTAGGGCGCGTTCATTTCCACTGAAACAGGGAAAGCCCGAAGGCGCTGGTCGATACAGGCAAATTCTACCGGCTCATGCGGTCAGGCACGGCCATCCCCGCAGTTCCACAGTGCCGCCGCAAGGCCTGCAAAAAAAAACCGCCAATCCGGAGATTGGCGGTTTTCAGACCATTTGATTCACAGCTGGCACAAGGCCAGCCGGGGATCAGAAGGAGTGCTTCACACCGAAGTCGAAACCGTAGGTGCTGTTCTTCAGACCAGGGTTGATACCCATGTTGTAAGAAGCAGTCTTGCCGTCGTTGTTGATGTACGAGTAGGTCGTGTACAGGGCGGTGCGCTTGGACAGGTTGTAGACATAACCCAGAGCGATCTGCGAACCGTCGACACCGTCATTCGTGGAGTTACCCCAGGTGTAGGAACCCTTCAGTTCGCCAGCGCCCAAAGGCATCGTCGCACCGATCATGTAGGTGTTGGAACGCACGGTACCGCTGGCAGGCGTGTCAGACGCTTCCTGGTTCCACAGGAACAAGGCCTTGGCCACGCCAAAGTTCCACGATGCGCCGACGTTGTTCACTTGGTACTGCAGGCTCGGAGCCCAGGTGGTGGCGCCCCAGCTGTAAGCGATGTCAACCGGGCCATTGGCGTAGCCGATGCGCACGCTGCCGACGTTGCCGTTGGAGCCCGCCGGGTTGCTTGCACCGCCGACCAGCTTGTTGTTCTGCTCACCCATGGCGTACATCGCCTGGCCATAGAAGCCAGAGATGTTAGGCATGAAGTAGCCGATGCTGTTGGAAGCGCGCACGCCAGCGGCGGTGCTGTTCAGGCTGTTGCCGGTGAGCAGACCCAGACCGACCAGCGTGAAGTTGCTGACCGCGCCCACGCCGTTGGTGCCGAACGGATCGAAGATCGTGGTGTTCCAGAAATACGGCACATAGTCACGGCCCAGACGCAACTCACCCCAGCTGCCAGCCAGGCTGACGGTGGAGCGGCGGTTGAAGGTCAGACCTTGCGTGCCGGTGTTCGCACTGGCGCTGCCAGCAACGGTGTTGTTGGTGCTGGAGGCGCTACCGGTACCGTTGTCGTTGTTGACACCGGCTTCCAGCCAGAAGCTGGCGCTCAGGCCGCCACCGAGGTCTTCCGTGCCACGGAAGCCCAGACGGCTGCTGTTGTAGCCAGAGTTCGTGAGACTCCAGATGTTGCCATTGGTGCCACCGTCAACGTAGCGAATGGTCGCATCGACCACGCCGAACAGGGTGACGGAGGATTGGGCCATTGCGGCGCCGGAAGCGGCTAGCACAGCCAAGGCGATCAGTGATTTTTTCATTGCGAGGTTCTCCAAGGTTAAACAGAGGGCTCCGGTTCGGGGGTTCGCTCCGATGCGAGGCATCCAAATGATCCCGCCGGTTCCCCGGGCCAACCTCCTTTTGGGAAGTTGTTGTTATTGCACCAGAGGACGGACGGTTTCGCAAAGGAATTGACCGGGATATTTGCATTTCGTTGCAGGCTTGCAACAAATCGGAGGCATACCGTGGAAATGCTGCCACACCCGGCGCAGAGGCCCTTGGTGCTGCGGGGGCAAAATGAACGCTTCTGATCCGTGCAACCCAACCCAACCCAACCAAGCCTCGCCCCAATGGACGCCTTGCTGACCGCCGCCGACACCGCGCTTCGCACCTTGTTTGCACTGCCCCGCAGCGCGCGCGCCTGCCCGACACTGCCCGCCGAGCCGAGCCACCTCAATGCCGGCGAGGCCCGGGAGGCCGGCGCATTGATGCGGGTCAACCACGTCGGCGAAGTCTGCGCGCAAGCCCTGTACGCCTCACAGGCACTGGCCACGAACAACCCCGTGCTGCGCGCCCATTTTAAGGCTGCGGCCCGCGAAGAAACGGACCATCTGGCCTGGACCCGCGCGCGCCTGGACGAACTGGGGGCACGCCCGTCGCTGCTCAATCCCCTCTGGTACGCCGGCGCATTTGGCATCGGTCTGCTGGCCGGGCGCCTCGGCGGCGACCGGCTCAGTCTGGGCTTTGTCGTGGAGACCGAACGGCAGGTGGAGGCACACCTGGCGAGCCACATGGAGCGCTTGCCCGCAGGCGACCAGGCCTCAAGGGCCATCGTGGCCCAGATGCGCGACGAAGAGGGGCGCCATGCCGACGAGGCCCTGGCAGCCGGCGCCCTGCCGATGCCCCAGCCCATCCGGCAGCTGATGCGCGGCGCAGCCAGGGTGATGACCCTCACGGCACACCGGATCTGAAGGGCGCGAGAGACCCGGCCAGCTCAGCGATCACTGCGCCTGGCCTCGGCCCTGTGCCCTGCCACACGCCGCCTCAGCAGCCAATAAGCACTATTATTTCAGTAGCTAAGAACATCCATTTCACGCTGGGATTTCGCCCTCTCAGGCTTCAATCAGCGTAAGACCGGTGGTGATGGCGGCGGTCTTGCCCAGCATGATGCTGGCCGAGCAGTATTTTTCGTGGCTCATGGCAATGGCGCGCTCCACGGCTGCTGCCGGGATGCCCTTGCCCGTCACGGTGAACTGCATGTGGATCTTGAGAAACACCTTCGGATCCGATTCCGCACGCTCGCTGGTCAGGGTGACCGTGCAGCCGCGCACGTCATGACGCCCCCGCTTCAGGATCAGCACGACGTCGTAGGCCGTGCATCCGCCGGTGCCCGCCAGCACGGTTTCCATGGGGCGCGGCGCCAGATTCTGCCCCCCGTTGCCAGGCTTGGCGGCATCGGGCGCGCCGTCCATCGTCAAGGTATGGCCGCTGCCGGTCTCGGCCACGAAGCCCATCCCGGTGCGCGTGCCGCTTGGGCCCGTCCAGCTGACTGTGCATTCCATCGTTTGAATTCCCACAAGGTTGATCGACCCGGCCCGACCCCGAAGACTTCCGTCAGGGACGCCCACTTTGTCGCAGTTTGAGACAGGCGCCGCTGCTGCGACGCAACAAATTATCGCTACACTGGAGCCCATGCATGAGGGTTCATGCGCTGCTTGTCTCCTCCACCCCTCTGAAAAAGGTGGATTGGCCCCGGACCGAAAGGTTCGGGGCTTTTTTCTGGGCCGCGCGGCCTGCCCTCTATGATGGCGGCCGAGGGAAAACCATGAAGCCTGCATCGACCCGAGCCGCGCGGCCTCTCAAGCCGGCGGACTACCTGAAGAAGATCCTGACCGCCCGCGTCTATGACGTGGCGGTCGAGTCGGCGCTGGAGCCGGCCAAAAACTTGAGCCGGCGACTGCACAACCGGATTCTCCTGAAGCGCGAGGACCAGCAACCGGTTTTCAGCTTCAAGCTGCGCGGCGCCTACAACAAGATGGCGCACCTGCCGCCCGAGCAGCTGAAAAAGGGCGTGATCTGCGCTTCGGCCGGCAACCACGCCCAAGGCGTGGCGCTGGGCGCCCACAAGCTGGGCTGCAGGGCGGTGATCGTCATGCCAACCACCACGCCGCACCTCAAGGTCGACGCGGTGCGCGCGCTCGGAGGCGAAGTGGTGCTGTTCGGCGACAGCTACTCTGACGCCTACGCCCATTCGCTGGAGCTGGAAAAGAAAGAGGGACTGACCTTCGTCCACCCCTTCGACGACCCTGACGTGATCGCCGGCCAGGGTACCGTGGCCATGGAGATGCTGCGCCAGGTGCAGACCCTGGGCGGGCAGTCCGGCGCGCGGCTCGACGCCGTGTTTGTCGCGATTGGCGGCGGCGGGTTGGTGTCAGGCGTGGCCAACTACATCAAGGCGGTGGATCCCCGCATCCGCGTCATCGGCGTGCAGATGAACGATTCGGACGCCATGATCCGCTCGGTGGCGGCCAGGAAACGCGTGACGCTCGCCGATGTGGGTCTGTTCTCCGACGGTACGGCCGTCAAGCTGGTGGGCGAAGAGACCTTCCGCGTGGCCCGCGGGCTGGTGGACGAATTCATGACCGTGGACACCGACGCTGTATGCGCGGCCATCAAGGACATCTTCGTCGACACGCGCAGCATCGTCGAGCCGGCCGGTGCGCTGGCGGTGGCGGCGATCAAGCAGTACGTGGCCACGCACAAGACCAAAGGCGAAACCTACGCCGCCATCCTGTGCGGCGCCAACATGAACTTCGACCGTTTGCGCTTCGTCGCCGAGCGCGCCGAGGTCGGCGAAGAGCGCGAGGCCTTGCTTGCCGTGACGATTCCCGAGGAGCGCGGCAGCTTCCGGCGCTTCTGCGAATTGATCGGCACCCTGCCCGGCGGCCCCCGCAACGTCACCGAGTTCAACTACCGGATCAGCGATGCGGCCAAGGCCCACGTGTTCGTGGGTCTGACCACGCAGGGCAAAGGCGAAAGCACGAAGATCGCCGCGAATTTCACGCGCCATGGCTTCGAGGCCCTGGACCTGACCCACGACGATCTCGCGCAGGAACATATCCGGCACATGGTGGGCGGCCACTCTTCGCTGGCGAAAGACGAACGCCTGCTGCGTTTCGTGTTTCCCGAGCGCCCGGGCGCCCTTCTGAAGTTCTTGAGCCTGATGCCTCCCGGATGGAACATCAGCCTGTTCCACTACCGCAACCAGGGTGCCGACTACGGCCGCATCCTGGTCGGGCTACAGGTTCCGCGCAGTGACGACAGGATCTTTGCGCGCTTCCTGGAGACACTGGGTTACCCCTGTGTGGAAGAGACGCAAAATCCGGTGTACCGCATGTTCCTGCAGAGCTGACGGCTGGTTACACATCCCGGGTCCATCACCCGACCCATCCACTAGAATATTTCGCATGTCATTTTTCGGCTGGTTCAAGAGCACACCACAGCCCGCGCGGGGGCAGGCGGCATTCCCCCGTGAAGCCGCCACTGGCGTGCGCGCACCGGCGGAAACCAAAGACGCGGCGGTCCGAGCCAAAGAGGCCGCTACCAACACCGCCGAACGACGGAAAAATGAGCGATCGCGCTTGCGCGAGTTGCTGTACAAGGTGGTGCGGGAATCGATGGTTCGCGTAGGCGTGCTGTCGAGCAGCTTCAAGTTCAAGGTGCTGGCGACCGATCCGCGCGGACGCAAATTCATCGTGATGATGGATCTGTCGCGGGATTTCGGCAGCGAAATCTCGCAACTGGCCGAGATCGAGAACCTGATCTGCCAGGCAGCCAAGGCCCGCTACAACATCGTGGTGTCGGCGGTTTACTGGCGCGCCGAGGACGTGACCGCCGCAAGCCAGCCCGGCGATGCGTTCGCCGGACCGAAATACCGGGCCACCCTGCCTGCCGCGTCAGCGGCAGTGACCGAAAGCGCGTCCCCGACGCCCCCGCCCGCCAATCGTCCTGCGTTCGAGCCGGTCCTGGCTGCCGAGATCAATGCGCTCAAGCAGGCGCTGGCGGCCGGCGCATTGCCCGCGGCCGCTGGTGCGCAGGCTCCGGTGGGCGATCCTCATGCCCCCAAGCTCACCGGTTTCGAGAACACGGAGATCATTGAATCCCGCTTGCCGGACACCGAGATCGCCGAAACCGAAATGCTCGACGACGACCCGCCCTATCCGGCGCTGAGCCCCACCCAATACGGCGAACTGCGCTGAACGCGGCTCGGCGCGAGCGAATCGTCACTTGCGGGACGCTGGCATTTCCAGAACCATCGTTTCACCCGCGCCCGTCGCCTGGGCCAGCCGGGCTTTGCGGGGCTCGACGGCCTCCAGAACAAGCCCTTCATCGACCCTGCTGCCCACCCGGAAGGCGCGACCCGGCTTGCCGTCGACCGCAATCAGCGCCGCGCCGCGACTGGACGGGCTAGCCATCACACCGAGCAGGACAAACCGGCTGGCTGCAACCGGCGCCGCGGTTGCAGTGGGTGCAGCAGCGCCGAGCAGACGCGCCACAGCCGCCGGATCAGCCGCAGCCGCTGGCGCCGCGACGGAGGGCGTTGTCCCCACCGAAGTGCTGGATGCACCGCCCCACAAGCGCAACCCCCACCACGCCAGGCTGGCAGCCGCCAGGGCCCACAGAACCAGCGTCACGAGACGGGTGGCCCACCTGCTTTGCGAATTGATCACCATGGAATGATTATGATTGAAGCGAACTGCAGCCAACAAGATCACGCCATGAACCTCAGCAACCGAACCCTTTCACGCTCGCCGGGCCTACGGCTGATCGCCCGTGGCTTCACGCTCATCGAACTCATGGTGGTGCTGGTGATCATCGGCGTGCTGGCCGCGCTGATCGTCCCCAACGTGCTCGACCGGGCGGACGATGCGCGCTCGACCGCTGCGCGAACCGATGTGGCCAACCTGATGCAAGCACTGAAGCTCTACAAGCTCGACAATCAGCGCTTCCCGACGGCCGAGCAGGGTCTGCAGGCGCTGGTCACCAAGCCGACGGCCAATCCGGTGCCACCCAACTGGAAGCCCTATCTCGAAAAACTCCCTAACGATCCCTGGGGCCGCGCCTACCAGTATCTCAACCCGGGCGTCAAGGCCGAGATCGATGTGATGTCTTTCGGAGCCGACGGTCAACCCGGGGGCGAAGGCAAGGATGCGGATATTGGCAGCTGGCAGTAGGCCAGTCCCCACGCTGGCGACATCGTGTGCAGCAGTGTCCGTCGCAGAGGCTCCTCGAGCGTGCCAAAGGCGAAGCGCAGGATTCACCCTGCTGGAGTTGCTGGTGGTGGTGGCCATCATTGCCATCGGAACGGCCGGCGTCAGCCTTGCGCTGCGCGACGCCAGCGCAAGTTCGCTTGAGCGTGAGGCACAACGCCTGGCGGCACTGCTGGAGTCCGGACGCGCGCAGTCGCGGGCGTCGGGCCGGGTTGTGGTCTGGCGGGCCAAAGAGCAGGGCTTCGAATTTTCCGGATTGGACGGCGACGCGTTGCCCACGAACTGGCTGGGGACGGACACCGCCGTCCAAGGTACGGCCACTCTGCAACTCGGCCCGGAACCGCTGATCGAACCGCAAGGTGTGCTGCTTGTCAGTACAAGCCAGCCCGAACGCCGGCTGCGCGTCGCCACGGACGGGCTGCGCCCCTTCTCCGTGCAGCCGGGTAGCAGGCCATGACAGGCGCCCGTCCAGCGGGTGGTTTCACCCTGATCGAAGTCCTGGTTGCGCTGGGTATCGTGGCCATCGCGCTCACGGCCGGTCTGCGGGCCACCACCGCACTGACGAACAACGCCATGCGGCAGTCCGACATCCTGCTGGCCCA
This sequence comes from Candidatus Skiveiella danica, assembly GCF_022705245.1. Taxonomy (NCBI): domain Bacteria; kingdom Pseudomonadati; phylum Pseudomonadota; class Betaproteobacteria; order Burkholderiales; family Comamonadaceae; genus Candidatus Skiveiella; species Candidatus Skiveiella danica. Next base: position 36,245 of record NZ_JAKJEW010000028.1, read on the forward strand.
CCTGTGCGCCGAGAATGAACTGGTCAAGGCACGCTTGTCGCAACAGATGCCTGGCGTCGGCGACAGCGAACTGGGTTGCGAACAAGGCAACCGCCGCTTCGACGTGACCGTGACCGTTCGCCCGACACAGAACCCCTCTTTTCGCCGGATGGACGCGAAGGTGAGTGACGGCGGCACACCCCTCCTGACGCTATCCACCGTCATCGGTCGCTACTGACCCGCCTCCCGATGCCAGCGCCGCGCACCACGACAGCATTTCGCCGATCACACCGGGGTTTCACCCTGGTCGAACTGCTGGTAGCCATCGCCGTGATGGCGCTTATGGCCATTCTGAGCTGGCGCGGTCTGGACGGCATGAGTCGTGCCCAGACTCAGACGCTGGCTCGGTCCGATGAGGTTCTGGTGTTGCAAGCCGGCCTGGCGCAGTGGAAATCCGATCTCGATGCGATGACGGCAAGCGCGCAGGTCATTGGCTTGGACTGGGACGGCCGGGTGCTGCGGATCACCCGCCGCGGCAGCGCAGGCCCAAGCGACGGCATGCGCGTCGCCGCCTGGACCCGTCGCAACGACGCAGGGGGAAACTGGCTGCGCTGGCAGTCGCCACCCTTGAACAGCCTGGACGACTGGCAGACCTATTGGGCACAAGCGCAAAACTGGGCACAGAACGCCGGCGACGAGGACAAGAAGCGGGAAGTTTCCATCGTTCCACTGCAAGACTGGCAAATCTTCTACTTCCGAGGTGGAGCCTGGAGCAATCCGCTGTCCAGCGACGGGCCCGCCAAGGAAACCCAGTCGGCGCTTCCCGACGGGGTTCGCGCGGTGTTGACACTCCCGCCGGGGCAGGCCATCACCGGTCGCTTGACGCTGGACTGGGCACGTCCCACGGTGGGAGGCGGCAAATCATGAGAAACCATCGCGGCGCTGCCCTGCTGGCGGCCATGCTGACAGTGACGCTGGTGGCCACGCTGGCCGCAACCGCGCTGTGGCAGCAGTGGCGCAGCGTCGAGGTCGAGGCAGCGGAACGCGCGCGGGTGCAATCGACCTGGTTGTTGACCGGAGCGCTCGACTGGGCTCGGCTGATCCTGCGCCAGGACGCCAGCGCTGGCGGCGCCGACCATCTGGCCGAGCCGTGGGCCGTTCCACTGCAGGAGGCTCGCCTGTCCACCTTTCTGTCGATGGACAGCAGTTCGGCGGACGCCGATCGTGATGCCTTCCTGTCCGGACAGATCACGGATCTGCAGGGACGGATGAACCTGACCAACCTTGTTGAGGACGGCAAATTGTCCGTCCCCGCGTCGCAAGCCCTCGCCCGCCTTTTCGATCAGCTGGGTCTGCCCGCCTCGGAACTGAACCCGCTGACCCAGCAACTGGTGGCCGCACGCAAGGTCTTGAAGCCAGGCGAGCAAGCCGCCCCCCAGACACCACTGCTGCCCCAGACCGTCGAACAGCTGGCCTGGCTGGGCCTGAGCCCGCAGACGGTCGCGGCATTGCGGCCCTACGTGACGCTCCTGCCCGAGCGCACACCCCTGAACATCAACACCGCCAGCGCTGAAGTGATCCAGGCCTCTGTGCCTGGACTGGAAATGGCCGATGCCACCCGTCTCGTCAACGCGCGTGAACGGGCACACTTCAGCACGCTGGCCGATGCCGCGCGCCTGGTTCCCGCTCTGGGCGACGCCGGGGTCGCCGGCCAGCTGGCGGTGAATTCGCGTTTTTTCGAAATACGCGGGCGGGTGCGGCTGGATCAGGCGGTGGTGGAAGAGGTGTCCGTCGTGCAGCGCGACGGCATCAATGTGCGAACGCTTTCACGCGAGCGGGGGCCGTCGCCCGCCCCCACCCCGGCAGGGTAAGTCCACCGGGCCTGTGACGGAAGCGCCAACTCAGCGGGCACCTCTCTACAATGCACGCCTAATCGCCCATGAGCACGCTGATCATCGCCCTCCCCCTGTCCAGCGGGGACACCACCACCCGCTACGAGCATGTGCTCACGCCCGAGGGTCAGTCGATTGCCGTGCACGCCACGAGCACGGCCAACCTGTTGCCAGACGCCAGCCGCGGCGCCGACGAGACGGTCGCCGTGGTTCCGGCCGAAGCCCTTTCCTGGCACCGTGTCGAGCTGCCCAAGGGCGTCGGCGCCGGTTCACCGCGGCTGCGCCCGGTCTTGCAGAGTCTGCTGGAGGATCGCCTGCTCGACGATCCCCAGGATCTGCACCTGGCCTGCGAACCTTCTCCAGCCGCCGACCGACCGATATGGATCGCCGCCTGCGACAAAGCCTGGCTGAGCCAGCACCTGCAGCGGTTGGAGGCCGCCCGCCGGCCGGTCACACGCATCGTCCCGGAGTTCGCCCCACACAGCGGCGCATTACGGCTACAGATCCTCGGCGAGGCCGACCGGGCGCAGATGCTGCTTTCGGGAAGCGATGTGGCGGGTGGCGTCGTGCGCCTGCCTCTGAATACCAGCACGCTGGCGGCCATCGCGGGCCCTGACGGCCTGCCTGAACGATCGGAACTTCTCGCCGAGCCCGCCGTCGCTGCGCTGGCCGAGGAGCGCCTTCAGCGTCCGGTGGAGATTCAGCAACGCACGCAGCGTCTGCTGATCGCCACCCAGACGCCCTGGGATCTGGCGCAGTTCGACTTGGCCAACACCAGCCGCACGCGCACTCTCAAGCGATTGCTTGGCGCTGGACAGGCCCTGTTGCGCGCACCGCAGTGGCGCGCGGCCCGCTGGGGCGCCCTCCTGTTGCTGGTGGCCAACCTGATCGGGCTCAATGCCTGGGCCTGGAAGGAACAGGCCAGCTGGAAAAGCCGGCGCAGCGCGATCGACAGCACGCTGACCCGAACCTTCCCGGCCGTCAAAGTCGTGGTGGACGCGCCGGTGCAGATGGCCCGGGAGGTGGCCACATTGCGCCAGGCCACGGGAGCGCCTTCAGGAAGCGACCTGGAGGTGATCCTGTCTGCCGCCGGTGCCGTGTTGCCGCAGGGAAAGGCGCCCTCGGGCATCGAATATTCCGGTGGAGAGGTCCGGCTGAAGGGGCTCAACCTCGGCCCCGACGAACTGGCTGCCATCACAGCAAAACTCCGCCCCATGGGCTACGGCGGCCGGATGGACGGTGACAGCCTGCAGATCCGCATGGAGGGCAACCGATGACGCCATCCGGACTCTCTGCCCAGCTACGAGGGCGCTGGAACACCCTGAACCCCCGCGAACGTTCCCTGATTGCGGGTGCGGTGCTCGTGCTGACCCTGGCCGCTATCTGGTGGATCGGTCTGGCACCGGCGTTGAAGACCCTGGCGCAGGCGGAGGCACGACAACGCAGCCTGGACGCCCAGTTCCAGCAGATGCAGGTGCTGGCCGCGGAGGCCCAGGCGCTGCAGTCACGGCCCAAGGCGCGCTTTGATGACTCCTTGCGTGCACTGGAGGCGTCGGTCAAGCAGGGCTTGGGTGGGGGCGCCCAGCTTGTGGTCTCGGGCGAACGCGCAACCATCACGCTGAAAAATGTGCCCGCCGGTGCGCTCAGTGGCTGGCTGGCGCAGGCGCGCGTCAACGCCAGGGCCGTGCCCACCGAGGCCCGCCTCGTGCGAAGCGCCGCGACCACGCCGACCACCGGCACGCTGTGGGACGGCACCTTGGTGGTGATCCTCCCGCCGCGCTGACGCCCACCTTCCCCCGAGCCCGTCGCGATCCCTTCCATGGCACGCCGCCCTTTCCAAGCCGCCTCGTCGCGGACCCAAGGCTCGCCCTGGGCTTGGGCCGGCGCAGGTGCCTTGGCCGGATTGGTCATGACCCTAGTGCTGCAGGCACCGGCGGCATGGCTTGCCGCAGCCATTGGCGAGGCCAGTTCCGGCAAGGTCACCCTTTTGGAAGCCCGGGGTACGGTATGGACGGGCTCGGCCCGCCTTCAGTTCTCCGGCGGGGCCGGCAGCAGCGACCGGTCCATCCTGCCGGATCGCATCAACTGGTCGATTCGCCCAGCGATTAGCGGCATGGGCATCCGCGTCGGGGCCGATTGCTGCACCCCGCAACCACTGGACCTGAAGGTCGTTCCGGGCTGGGGCCGGGTTGCACTGGCGGTGCAAGACCCTGCCGCTGCGGCGCCGCAGCGATCGGTCTGGCCGGCGGCCATGCTGGCGGGCCTGGGCACCCCCTGGAACACCTTGCAGATCGAGGGACAGCTGAGCCTGCTGATGCAGGGGCTTTCAGTAGAATGGAACGCGGGACGTGTATCGGTGGCGGGGCGCGCCGAATTGCTGGCCACCGACGTGTCGTCGCGCCTGTCCACGATCAAGCCCATGGGCAGCTATCGCATCACCCTTGTCGGAGGCAACACGGCCACACTCGAAGTCAGCACGATCGAAGGCAGCCTGCAGCTGGCGGGCTCCGGCCGCTGGGTTGGCTCGCGCCTGCGCTTCGAAGGCATGGCCAGTGCGACCCCGGAACATGAAGCCGCCCTGGCCAATCTTCTGAACATCATCGGGCGGCGCAGCGGCCCGCGTTCCCTCATCAACGTGGGCTGACTGGCAGGCCCTTCCCACACACGATATGCACCGACCTCAAACTGGCCGCTCCATGACCCACACGATCTCGCCCGCCATGCACCCGGCCCACCTTGGTATGGCTATAACAAACATAGCGCTGTGCGTCCTTCTGGCGCTGGGAAGCACGCAAATCCAGGCACAAAACAGTGCCGTGAAGCCGGGTGAACCGGTCACGCTCAACTTCACCGGCGCCGAGATCGAAGCAGTGGCGCGCACCCTGGCCACGCTGTCGGGGCGCAATGTCGTGGTGGACCCACGTGTCAAAGGGACGATGACCCTGGTGACCGAGCGTCCGGTCACCCCCGCAGCCGCATGGAGCCAGTTCCTGGCCACCTTGCGGCTGCAGGGATTTACCGTGGTCGAGTCGGCCGGTCTGTACAAAGTGGTTCCCGAAGCCGATGCCAAGCTGCAATCCGATTCGGTGTCCACCAGCACGCCCGGCGTGGCGGGTGGGCAGATCGTCACACAGATCTTCCGGCTGAACTACGAAACGGCCAACAACCTGGTGCCCGTGCTGCGCCCCTTGATCAGCCCGAACAACACCATCAATGTGAACCCCGGCAACAACTCGCTGGTGATCACGGACTACGCAGACAACCTGCAGCGCATCGCGCGCATCATCGCCGTGATGGACGTGGCCAACGCCACGGACGTGGAAATCATCCGGCTCAAGCATGCCATCGCCACCGACCTGGCGCCGCTGGTGCTGCGACTGATCGAATCGGGCAGCACCGCGCCGGCCGCTGGCCAGGGACAGGCCGACACCTCTTTCAAGACCACGCTGGTGGCGGAGCCACGCAGCAATGCGCTGATCCTGCGCGCGGCCAACCCGGCACGCATGGCCCTGGTGAAATCGCTGATCGAGCGCCTCGACCAGCCCGACGGCGGCGCCGGTGGCCCGGCCTCGGCCAGCGGCAACATTCACGTCGTCTACCTGAAGAACGCCGACGCGGTCAAGCTCGCGGCGACCTTGCGCGCGGCTCTCAGCGGCGAGGCCCGTTCCGCGCCAATGTCCGCTGCTGCACCGACCGGCGCCGGTGCAGCGCCTGGCGCCACCAGCTCCAGTACGAGCGCCAGCCAGTCTTCCACCGGTGGGCAGATCCAGGCCGACGCGGCGACCAATTCGCTCATCATTACGGCACCCGAGCCCCAGTACCGACAGCTGCGCGCGGTGATCGACAAGCTTGACGCCCGGCGGGCGCAGGTGTTCATCGAGAGCCTGATCGCCGAGGTCAGCGCGGATAAAACGGCGGAGTTGAGCGTGCAGTGGCAGGGTCCGATCGGCTCAGCCAGCAGTTCGGTCATCGGTTTTCTCGGCACCAACTTCTTCTCCAGCGCAAGCGGCAAGAACATCATCAATGCGGCCCAGTCCATTGCCTCGGGCACCGGCGCCAACCCCAACCAGGGCATGAATATCGCGGCCGCCCGGAAGTTTGGCGGGGTCTACGTGCTCGGCTTCCTGGCCAACTTCCTGCAGACCAACGGAGACGGGAACATCCTGTCCACCCCCAACCTGCTGACACTGGACAACGAGGAAGCCAAGATCATCATCGGCAAGAACGTGCCCTTCCTGACCGGCTCCTACTCCAACACCGGTGGCGCCGGCGGCGCGGTCAATCCGTTCCAGACCGTTGAGCGCAAGGACATCGGCCTGACCCTGCGGGTCAAGCCGCAGATCAGCGAGAACGGCACCATCAAGATGGTGATCTACCAGGAGGTGAGCAGCATCGCACCGGAATCGGTGTTGTCCAAGGAAGGCCTTATCACCAACAAACGCGCCATCGAAACCAGCGTGTTGGTGGAGGACGGCGGCATCGTCGTGCTCGGGGGCCTGCTGGAAGACACCTACTCGGGCAACGTCGACAAGATCCCGGGCCTGGGCGATGTGCCGGGGCTGGGCTCGCTGTTCAAGAGCGAGAACCGAACCCGCAAGAAAACCAACCTGATGGTCTTTCTGAGACCTGTGGTGCTGCGCGACGCGGTGGCCACCGACAGCCTGGCCATGGACCGCTACGAACTGATGCGCAGCGTCCAGCAGGGGGCCCAACCGGAGGAACGGGTGGCGGTGCCCGTCAACCAGGCCCCGGTTCTGCCACCGATGCGCGCCAATGCACCGGCCGCTCCCGCTGCCGCCAGCGGCTGGGGCACTGCAGCCCCGGCGGAACGCTGATCCCGCCCCACGATGCGCCATCCGCTGCCTTATGCCTTTGCCCGCGCCAGCCAGTTGCTGCTGGAGGACGACGGCCACGCCTTGACCCTTTGGCACCACGGCCAGCCGGACCTCAGTGCCCTCGGCGAGGTGATGCGCAAATATGCCCTGAGCGAGCCTGCGCTGACGCTTGAGCGTCTGGATGCCGCCGCGCTGGCCCAACGCATCAGCAGCGCCTATGCCAAGGGCGAGTCGAGCGCCGCCGCCGTGGTCAGCGAAGTGGAGAGCGACGCGGATCTCACGCGCATGATGCAGGAGTTGCCTGCCGTCGAAGACCTGCTGGAGAACAACGACGACGCGCCCATCATCCGCATGCTCAACGCGCTGCTGACTCAGGCCGCGCGCGACGGCGCCAGCGACATCCACATCGAGCCTTACGAGCGCACGTCCAGCGTGCGCTTCCGCGTCGACGGCACGCTACGCGAGGTGGTGCAGCCCAACCGCGCCCTGCACGCGGCGCTGATCTCGCGCCTGAAGATCATGGCCGACCTGGACATCGCCGAAAAACGCCTGCCGCAGGACGGCCGCATCTCGCTGCGCATCGGCACCCGGGCGGTGGATGTGCGGGTCTCGACGCTGCCGAGCGCCCACGGCGAGCGGGCGGTACTGCGCCTGCTGGACAAGTCCGAAAGCCAGCTGAGCCTGGAGTCCGTGGGCATGCAGGGCGAAGTGCTCAGGCGCTTCGAGCACCTGATCGCCCAGCCGCACGGCATCATTCTGGTGACAGGCCCGACCGGCTCCGGCAAGACCACCACCTTGTATGCGGGGCTGCAACGGCTGGACGCCGGCAGCAACAACATCATGACCGTGGAAGACCCGATCGAGTACGAATTGCCCGGTATCGGACAGACGCAGGTCAATGCCAAGATCGATCTGACCTTTGCCAAGGCCTTGCGCGCCATCCTGCGCCAGGACCCGGACGTGATCATGATCGGCGAAATCCGCGATTTCGAGACGGCACAGATCGCCATCCAGGCCTCGCTGACCGGTCACCTGGTGCTGGCCACGCTGCACACCAACGACGCGGCCAGCGCGGTGAACCGCCTGATCGACATGGGTGTGGAGCCCTTCCTGCTGAGCTCTTCCCTGCTCGGTGTGCTGGCGCAGCGGCTGGTGCGCAAACTCTGCGTCCATTGCAAGGGTGCTGGTTGCGCAGAATGCGCACACACCGGCTATGCGGGGCGCACCGGGGTGTTCGAGCTGTTGGTCACCGACGATGCCATCCGCGCGCAGATCCACAACCGCGCGTCCGAAGCCGAGATACGGTCCACCGCGCTGGCCGCCGGCATGACCCTGATGCGAAACGATGGCGAGCGGCTGGTCCAGACCGGCATCACCAGCCGCGAAGAGCTGGTTCGGGTGACGCGCGACTGAACACGTCGAACCTTCCATGCCGGCCTACACGTTTGAAGCGCTTGACGCCCAGGGACAGACCCGCAAGGGCGTCATGGAGGCCGAGACCGTCAAGGCGGCGCGCAGCCAGTTGCGTGCACAAACCCTGGTTCCCCTGAAAGTCGAGCCGGTGCTTGCCGGAGCCGCCGATGGTGCAGGCGCCAACGCCAAGGGTGGTTTTTTTGCACCACGGGTGTTCAATGCCACGAAACTGGCCATCTGGACCCGCCAGATTGCCGGACTGATTTCATCGGGCTTGCCACTGGAACGCGCGCTGACGGCGCTCACCGACGAGGCTGAAGACGAGAAACAGCGCAACCTGATTGCCGCCCTGCGCGCCGAGGTCAACGGTGGCTCCAGCTTTGCCCGGGCGCTGGGCCAGCACCCCCGCGAGTTCTCTGAGATCTACATCGCGGTGATCGGTGCGGGCGAACAAAGTGGCCATCTTGGTGGCGTGCTGGAACGCCTCGCCGACGATCTGGAAGAAAGCCAGGCACTGAAAGCCAAGCTCATCGGGGCCGCGTTGTACCCGGCCATCGTGACCGTCATTGCCATTGCCATCGTGATTTTCCTGGTGAGCTATGTGGTGCCCCAGGTCGCCAGCGTGTTCGCGGGCACCAAACGCGCCCTGCCCTTCCTGACCGTGGCCATGCTGGCCTTGAGCGCGGTGGTTCGCCAGTACGGTTGGGCGATCTTGCTTGGTCTTGTATTGATAGCGGCTGGTGGCCGAATGGCGCTGGGAAATGCCGGAATTCGGGAGAAGTTCGACGCCGCCTGGCTGAACCTGCCCCTGGTGGGCCGCCTGTCCCGCGGCTACAACGCGGCGCGCTTTGCCAGTACGCTGGCCATGCTGGCGGGCGCCGGAGTGCCGATCCTGAAGGCGCTGCAGGCCGCCGCCCAGACCCTGTCCAACCAGGCCATGCGCTCGGATGCGCTGGACGCCCTGGTGCTGGTGCGCGAAGGCGCGCCACTGGCTTCGGCACTGGCGCAGAAGAAGCGCTTTCCCGGCCTGCTGGCCATGTTCGCGCGTCTGGGCGAGCAGACCGGACAGCTGCCGCTGATGCTGCAACGCGCCGCGGCCCAGCTCTCCACCGAGGTGCAGCGTCGTGCAATGGCCCTGGCGACGCTGCTGGAGCCGCTGCTGATCGTGGCCATGGGCGGCATGGTAATGCTGATCGTGCTGGCCGTGTTGCTGCCGATCATTCAGCTCAACCAATGGGTGAAATGAGGCCCCCACGCTTGCCACTGCGTGTGCTGCGCTGCCCCCCGAGGGGGCTGGCCTTGCTTGGGGCGGCCCGGCGCGGCGGCCGGTTCAGGGGACTGATGTGGGCGTGACGCTGGAAGGCCAGCTCGTCGTCGCGATTTCGTCGCGGGCGCTGTTCGACTTCGAGGCGGAAAACGAGCTGTTCGAGCAGGGCGACGACCGGGCCTACATGAAGCTGCAGCTCGAACGTCTGGAGCAGCCGGCCAGTCCCGGCGTGGCGTTTTCGCTGGTGCGCAAGCTGCTGGCCTTCAACGACGCTGGCGCCCAGCGCGTCGAGGTGGTCATCCTGTCACGCAACGACCCGGTTTCGGGCATGCGGGTGTTCCGCTCGGCCCAGCACTACGGGCTGCCCATTCAGCGCGGCAGCTTCACACGCGGCGCGCCGCCCTGGCGCTACCTCAAGCCGCTCAACGCCAACCTGTTCCTGTCGGCCCACCTGAGCGACGTGCGCGCGGCGCTGGATGCGGGCGTACCGGCGGCGCAGGTCTACCCGCTGTCCGCGCGCGCCAGCGAGGCCCACCCGAATGAGGTGCGCATCGCCTTTGACGGCGACGCCGTGCTCTTCAGCGACGAGGCCGAGCGGGTGTTCCAGGCCGAAGGCCTGAGCGCCTTCCAGCAGCACGAAAAGGAAAAGGCCGCCCTGCCGCTGTCGGCCGGGCCCTTCAAGCCGCTGCTGGCCGCTCTGCAGCGGCTGCAACGCGATGGCACGCCCGCCATGCGTCTGCGCACGGCGCTGGTCACGGCCCGCAGCGCGCCGGCCCATGAGCGCGCCATCCGCACCCTGATGGACTGGAACATCGAGGTGGACGAGGCCATGTTCCTCGGTGGCCTGCCCAAAGGCGAGTTCCTGCGCGAGTTCGAGCCCGACTTCTTCTTCGACGACCAGACCGGCCACATCGAGTCTGCCGCGCGCCACGTGCCGGCTGGCCACGTGGCCAGCGGCGTGCGCAACGACTGAGCGTGGACGGCCGCTCGCGCGGCGAATCCCCCGCTACGATTCAGATTCCGACCTGGAGCCCCTCCCATGAGCCTCATCCACAAGTTCGCCACCTTCAGGGCCTTCGTCCGTCAGGCCGGCGCGCTGTCCATGCCGTATTTCCGATCCGAGGAGAAGTGGAAAGCCCGCGCCCTGCTCGCAGCCATCGTCGTGCTCAACCTGGCCGCCGTGTACATGCTGGTGCTGATCAACGACTGGAACCGCCTGTTCTACGACGCCTTGCAGAACAAGCAGCAGGACGTCTTCTGGACGCAGCTCGGGCGCTTCACCTGGATCGCCTTCGCCTACATCATCATCGCCGTCTACAAGTTCTACCTGACCCAATTGCTGGAACTGCGATGGCGAGCCTGGCTGACCGGCCACTACACCACGCGCTGGCTGGCCAACCATGCCTTCTACCGGATGGAGCTGGCCCGGTTCACCCAGCCCGAGGGGGCCACCGGCAAGGGCCACTCGCCCGACAACCCCGACCAGCGCATCCAGGAAGACCTGAACCTGTTCACCTCGTATTCGGTGTCGCTGAGCATGGGCCTTTTGAACGCACTGGTGACGCTGGCCAGTTTCGTCGGCATCCTGTGGGGGCTGAGCGGCGCGTTCGACTTCACCTTCAACGGCGCCAGTTACGAGATCCCGGGTTTCATGGTCTGGATGGCGGTGCTGTACTGCGTGGTCGGCAGCGTGCTCACCCACTACATCGGCCGCCCGCTGATTCCGCTGAACTTCCAGCAGCAGCGCGTGGAAGCGGACTTTCGCCACCACATGGTACGGGTGCGCGAGTACAGCGAGTCCATCGCCCTGGACAAGGGCGAAACGGTGGAGCGCAGCCAGCTCGACGGGCGCTTCGGCCAAGTGATCGGCAACTACCTGCGCCTGCTCACCGCACAGAAGCGCCTGACCTGGTTCACCAACGGCTTTGGCCAGGCCGCGGTGGTGTTCCCGTTCATCGTGGCAGCGCCGCGCTTCTTCAGCGGGGCGATCCAGCTCGGCGAGCTGATGCAGATCGCCTCGGCCTTCGGGCGCGTGCAGGACTCGCTGTCCTGGTTCGTCGACAACTACGACCGGCTGGCCAGCTGGCGGGCCACGACCGACCGCCTGACCAGCTTCGAGCAGGCCATTTCGGCACAAATTGCCCATGATCCCAGCGTGGAATGGTCACAAGACGCTACTGAATCAGGAGCACCCAGCATCGCCGACCTGACCGTGCGCCTGCCGGGCGGAGAGGTCATGCTGGCCGGCCAGACGCTGGCGGTGGCCCCCGGCGAGCAGATCCTGCTGCAAGGCCCCTCCGGCAGCGGCAAGTCCACCTTGTTTCGCAGCCTGGCCGGCATCTGGCCGTTCGCGCAGGGCCGCGTGCGCCTGCCGGCCAGCAGCATGTTCATCCCCCAGCGGCCGTATTTCCCCAACGGCCCGCTGCGCGACGCGCTGGCCTACCCCGAACCCGCCAGCCGCTACACCGACGAGGCCCTGCATCAGGCCCTGCACGAGGCCCTGCTGCCCGACCTGGTCAATCGCCTGGACGAGGCCGATGCCTGGAGCCAGAAGCTCAGCGGCGGCGAGCAGCAGCGCCTGGCCATCGCGCGGGTGCTGCTCAAGCAGCCGCAATGGGTGTTTGCGGACGAGGCGTCGAGCGCGCTGGACCCTCTGGCCGAAGCAACGCTGTATCAGCGCCTCATTGAACTGGTGAAGCGTACCGGCGGCGGCCTGGTCTCGATCGCCCACCGCCCATCCGTGGCGGGCTTTCACGGGCACAGCTGGACGCTGGTGCCGGAACCGGCCGGTTCGCCCGCGCGCTACCGCGTGCAGGTGGCCGCCACAGGCGACAAGCCCGCCTGAAAGCCGCTGCGCACGCCGAACCGGATCCCGACCGGACCCCGACGAAGATTAAGGCATCGAATTGGCACCATCCCGGCGTAGGAAGGTCTTTATTAGCTATATTTTCAATAGCTTTAAGCACTCCCGGAACGGCGCCAAGGACGTGTGACTGACGGAACTTTCGGCGCAAATGACCGGCCGCACAGGCGGGGCAAATCAAAAGATGCATTCAATATGCCTGTTATATGGGTAAACTGAAAGTCACTCTAGGCTCGACTACAAAGACCCGCTGCACCGTTCATGAAGAAGTCGTCGCGCTCCAGAATCATTCCGATCCAGCCGGTGGCGATGCAGACAGGAACAGCTACGCCCGCGGACGACGCGTTTTCGCTGCATCCGAAACAGGACAAGATCTATTCGCGCGCGGTTGGGGGCCTTTTTGCGCGCTTGCGCTGGGTCATGGTCTGGGTGACACAACTGGTCTTCTACGGCATCCCCTGGTTGCAGTGGAACGACCGGCAGGCCGTATTGTTCGACCTCGCGAATATCCGGTTCTTCATCTTCGGCCTGGTGCTGCATCCACAGGATCTTATTTTTCTGGCCCTCTTGCTGGTGCTGGCGGCCCTGGCCCTTTTCTTTTTTACGGCGGTGGCGGGCCGATTGTGGTGTGGCTACGCCTGTCCCCAAACGGTGTACACCGCGATCTTCCTGTGGCTGGAGCGCATCACCGAAGGCAACCGGCTGGCCCGCATGCGCCTGGACGCTGCGCGCTGGAGCACGGAGAAAGTCGCCCGCAAAGGCGCCAAGCAGTTATTGTGGATCAGCGCCAGCCTGTTCACCGGTTTCACGTTCGTTGGCTATTTCACCCCGATTCGAGACCTGGCCGCGGGACTGCTGGCGCTGTCGTTGTCCCCGTGGGAGGGGTTCTGGGTGCTGTTCTACGGCCTTGCGACCTATGGCAACGCCGGCTACCTGCGCGAGCAGATCTGCATGCAGATGTGCCCGTACGCACGCATTCAAAGTGCCTTGACCGACATGAACACGATGGTCATCGCCTATGACACACAGCGCGGCGAGACCAGGGGGTCGCGGGCGCGCAGCGTCGACCCGACGGCGCTGGGCCTCGGAGACTGCATTGACTGCACTCTGTGCGTGCAGGTGTGCCCGACGGGCATCGACATCCGTGACGGGTTGCAAAATGAGTGCATCGCCTGCGCGGCCTGCATCGACGCGTGCGACCAGGTCATGGTCAAGATGAACTACCCCAGGGGACTGATCCGCTATTCCTCAGCAACGGGTATGCAGGAAAGGCTCAGCGCGCGGCAGATGATCAGGCAGGTCTGGCGGCCCCGCGTGTGGATGTACGGCGCACTGATGCTGCTCGTGGCTTCGCTCCTGATTGTCGGTCTGTCCGCCCGCAAAGGCGTTGCCGTGGACGTCATCAAGGACCGCGGCGCACTGGCGCGCGAGCAGGGCAATGGCGACATCGAGAACATCTACCTTCTGAAAGTCATGAATGCCGCCGAACACGCCCGCACCTACCGCGTGAGCGTTCAGGGCCTGCCCGGAATGACGCTGGTGACCCCTGCGGCACTTGACGTACCCGCCACAGGAATCGGCTCGCTGACGGTTCGTTTGGCGTTGGGGGCCCAGGCTGCACAGGCGTACCGCGGCCAGGCCATACCGATCACGTTCAAAGTCCAGCGCGCGGACATCGATCGCGAAGTTGCGATCGAAGAAAAGTCCACCTTTGTGATACCGCGTTAAGCCGGGAGCGCCCATTGCGCAAGGATCGTGAAACGCCCCCGCTCGTCTTGTGGGGCACCATCCCTCAGTGCTGGTCTTTGCCTTTCAACAACCAAATCAAACGTTTCCCAGCATCAAACGGTAGTTGTCAGCTATCGATTTCATATCATCGCGGCACGCCTGCCATGCCCATACGGTGCTCGATCCATCGCCGGTAGCCCTGGGCCCGCAAATCGCACGCTGGGCAGCCGCCGCAGCCCCAGCCCCAGGCATGGCGGTGCACCCGGTCGCCCAGGTAACAGGTGTGGGTGTGCTCGATGATCAGGTTCACCAGCGCGTCGCCTCCTTGCGCAACATCGGAGCGTTCACCGATGTCGTGCGCCCTCTGCCAGGTCGCGGCCTTGTCGATCCACATCAGCGGGGTGTCGATAAAAAAGCGCCGGTCCATGCCCAACGACAAGGCCAGCTGCATGGCCTTCATGGTGTCGTCGCGACAGTCCGGGTAACCCGAGAAGTCGGTCTCGCACACGCCGGTAACGATGACCTGCAGGTCGCGCCGGTAGGCCAGTGCGGCCGCCAAGGTAAGAAACAGCAGGTTGCGCCCTGGTACGAAGGTATTGGGCAGGCCGCTGGCCTCCATCTTGAAGGCCGTGTCGCGGGTGAGCGAGGTCTCGCTGACTTGGCCGAGCACGGCCAGATCCAGCAGATGGTCGTCACCGAGGCGCCCGGCCCATGGCGGGAACTGGGTGCGAATCTCCGATAGCACCTTCAGGCGAGCCTGCAACTCGACGCTGTGGCGCTGCCGGTAGTCAAAGGCAATGGTTTCGACGCGCTGGTACTTCGACAGCGCCTGTGCCAGGCAGGTGGTGGAATCCTGGCCGCCGGAGAAGAGGACGAGGGCGGTGGTGTGCATCCGCCCATGGTAATCAAGAAAATGGAGGGCCCCGAACGCCGCTGCGGCAAACCGGCATCACCCGTTCGCCAGCACGCTCACATAGCTGTCGACGGCGGGCCGCTGCCGCGCGGGTTTGCGCTTGTGCGGGGTGCCTATGTTGATGAAGCACAAGGCATCTTCGCCCGGGGCGAGATCAAACAGCGTTCGCAAGGCCTGTGACTTCAAGGCTTTCCCGCTGGTCAGCGCCGCGCCAAAGCCGATCGCATGGGCCGTGAGCAGGATGTTCTGGATGGCGCAGCCTGCTGAAATCAGCCGCTCGCTGGCGTCGATGTCCGGGTCGCCGCTTTCCAGCTGACCGATGGCCAGCATCAGCAGCGGCGCGCGATAGGCCTTTTCCCGCGCCTGCTCCACCTGTTCGGGCGTCGCCTGGGAGTCCCGCTCGACCAGCGAAGCCGCGAAAGCCTCAGCCAGCAGGCTGCGTGCGTCCTCGGGCACGATCACGAAGCGCCAAGGGGTGAGCTGCCCGTGATCTGGGGCCGCAGCGGCCGAGCCGAGGATCAGCGCGAGCTGCGAGGCATCGGGCGCGGGATGGTCCAGCCGCTTGGGCAGCACGGTCTGGCGTGAATGAATGACCGCGGCGAGCAAATCGGCGGCATCACCGGGCGTGGCCCCCGCCATCCGGACTTCAGCCGGGCTTGCCATCGACACGCAGGCGTCCGAACCAGGAACCATAGCGCACTCCCCACACCGCCATCACCATCGCCCATACCAAAGCCGCCACCAGAATCAACCCGCCCGGCGCGCCCGGCACGGCGCCCGTTATGCGCAGCACCGTCGCCAGTTGCAGGGTCCAGAACAGCCCCCAGACGGTGTTGTCGGCCACCAAGGCACGACCA
>NZ_JAKJEW010000029.1:0-48190 GCF_022705245.1 Candidatus Skiveiella danica
CTGCACCTGATTGCCGACAATTACGCCACCCATAAGCACCCCACTGTGCAGGCGTGGCTGGACAAGCATCCACGATTCCACATGCACTTCACTCCAACCTCGGCCTCGTGGCTGAACATGGTCGAGCGTCTCTTGCGCCACATCACTACCGAACCGCTACGCCAAGGCATGTTCAACAGCCTGCCGGAACTGGTGACTGCCATTGATGAATACGTCGAGCATCACAACATCAATCCCAAGCCGTTCATCTGGATCAAGAGCGTTCGCGACATCCTGCAAAAGGTCATTTGCGCCAATAGCCGCTTAAATCCTAAACACAGAGTGCAACATTCCACCAACCGGCAGCACTGCAAAGTGCTACACCAACCGAACCAAACAACGACCGTCCGGAGATGGAGGGGTCCGGGAATGAAAGTCAGTTCCCAAAGCGCAACGGCCGTTCTCAGCAAAAAATGGTTAGCGATCGACGATCCTGTTTCGTAACGACCGGGCGCGCTCAGCGCCGCTGGTCCACCACACGCTTGGCCTTGCCCTGGCTGCGTTCCACGCCGCCTTCGGCGCGCAGCTCGATCTCGACACTGCTGCCCACGTAGACCTTGATCTCGTGCTGCAGCATCTTGGCCGCTGCGCGCGCCTCGATGCTTTCGGGCGACAGGCCGGGCCGGGTTTCCACGGCCACCCGGAGGTTGTCCAGCGGGCCCTCGCGGGTCAGCACGCACTGGTAGTGGGCGCTGAGCTCCGGGCGCTTGAGGATCAGCTCTTCGATCTGCGTCGGGAAGACGTTCACGCCGCGGATGATCATCATGTCGTCGCTGCGGCCGGTGATCTTTTCCATGCGGCGCATGGTGCGCGCCGTGCCGGGCAGCAGGCGCGTGAGGTCGCGCGTGCGGTAGCGAATGATGGGCAGCGCCTCCTTGGTCAGGCTGGTGAAGACCATCTCGCCCATCTCGCCGTCCGCCACCGGCTCGCCGGTCTCGGGGTGGATGATCTCGGGGTAGAAATGGTCTTCCCAGATGGTCGGGCCGTCCTTGGTCTCGGCGCATTCGCTGGCCACGCCAGGGCCCATGACCTCGCTCAGACCATAGATGTCGACCGCGTGAATGCCCGCGCGCTGCTCGATCGCCAGGCGCATGTCGTTGGTCCAGGGCTCTGCGCCGAAGATGCCGATGCGCAGTGACGAGTCCGCCGGGTTGATGCCCTGGCGTTCGAATTCGTCGGCGATCGCCAGCATGTAGCTGGGCGTGACCATGATGATGTCGGGCCGGAAGTCCTGGATCAGCTGCACCTGGCGCTCGGTCTGCCCGCCGCCGAAGGGCACCACCGTCAGGCCGAGCTTCTCGGCACCGTAGTGCGCACCCAGCCCGCCGGTGAACAGGCCGTAGCCATAGCTCACATGCACCATGTCACCGCGCCGCGCGCCGGCGGCCCGGATCGAGCGCGCCACCACGCCCGCCCAGGTGTCGATGTCCCTCAGTGTGTAGCCCACCACCGTGGGTTTGCCCGTGGTGCCGCTGGACGCATGGATGCGGGCGCACTTCTCCCGCGGCACGGCGAACATGCCGAAGGGGTAGCTGTCGCGCAGGTCCGTCTTGGTGGTGAACGGGAATTTCGCCAGGTCCGACAGGGTCTTCAGATCCGCCGGATGCACCCCGGCCGCGTCGAACTTGGCCTTGTAGACCGGTGAGTTGGCGTAGGCGTGCGCCAGCGTGGCCTTCAGGCGCTTGAGCTGCAGGGTGCGCAGCTCGTCGATGCTGGCCTTTTCGATCGGCTCCAGGGGGAAGGCGGTCATGGCTGGTCTCCCGCGTCGGCAGTTTCAGGAATCACCGTGCCCTGGATCTGCGCGCTCTTGCCGCGGAACAGGGCGATCACCTGGCCACGCTGGTTGGTGACCTTCATGTCGTAGATGCCGTGCCGCCCGCTGAGCGTCTGCTCGACGCCTTCACAGGTCAGCACGTCGCCGAGATGGCCCGGCTTGAGAAATTCGATGCTGCAGCCGGCCGCCACCGTGTTCTTGTTGTAGCTGTTGCAGGCAAAGGCAAAGGTGGAGTCGGCCAGCGTGAAAATGAAACCGCCGTGGCAGATCTGGTGGCCGTTCAGGTGCAGCTCCCGCACCGTCATGCGAATGACGGCCCGGCCGGGCTCGCAGCTGACGAGCTCCATGCCCATCGTGTCCTTGGAGGCGGTATCCACGGCAAACATGGCCTCGCCGACCCTGCGTGCCAGGTCACGGGCTTGTTCCGGCGCGGGCGCGTGGCTGTGGGCGCTCATCGTCATTCGCCCTTGAACTGCGCCGTGCGCTTTTCCAGGAAGGCCATCACGCCTTCGATGTAGTCGTGGGTGTGGCCCATGGCCGCCTGTGCATCGCGTTCGGCATCCAGCTGCTGGTGCAGCGTGCGCGTGGCGCCGTCGCGCAGGAGGTGACGGGTGGCCACCAATGCCCGTGTGGGCATCACGGCCAGTCTTTCGGCCATGGCCAGCGCGGCGGCCAGCGGGTCGTCGGCCACGTCCCAGATCATGCCCCACTCCAAGGCCCTCGCCGCCGGCAGCTTGTCGCCGGTCATGGCCAGCGCCAGGGCGCGTGCCAGCCCGAGGCGCTCCACCAGAAACCAGCTGCCCCCCGCGTCCGGAATCAGGCCGATCTTGCTGAAGGCCTGGATGAAGCTCGCGCCCGGCGCGGCAATGGCGATGTCACAGGTCATGGCCAGCGAGGCACCTGCGCCGGCCGCCACGCCATTGACGGCCGCGATCGTCGGCACGCGCAGCGCCTGCAGCCGGCGCACGGTGGGGTTGAAGGCCTGATCGATCACCGGGCCGGGATTGGCGCGCTCGACCAGATCCGGCCCGGGCGCAAAGTCGAACTCCGACAGGTCAGCACCGGCGCAGAAGCCACGGCCGGCGCCGGTAATGACGAAGGCCCGCAGCGCCGGATTGGCCTCCACGTGGCCCATCGCGGCGCCGAGCTCGCGATGCATCTGTCGCGTGAAGCTGTTGAGAGCCTGAGGTCGGTTCAGCGTGGCGATGGCCACGGCGCCGCGCTCTTCATAAAGGACGGTCGGTTCGGTCATGGTGTCTCCTGGGCTCGAATTTACCATTAGCCGACCGATCGGTTGGCCAATGTTTTCCCTTGGTCGGGCCTTGGTTATAGTCCTACGCTACCCCCCAATCTTTCAACAGAAAACCCGGAGAAAGCCCATGGCTTATGAACTGATCGAGGTGCGCATTGAGGCCGAGAAGGTCGGCATCATCACACTGAACCGGCCGAAGGCACTCAACGCGCTCAACAGCGCCCTGATGGACGAACTCGGTACCGCACTCAAGGCCTTCGACGCCGATGAGGCCATCGGCTGCATGATCATCACTGGCAGCGAAAAAGCCTTTGCCGCCGGTGCCGACATCTCGGCCATGGCGAAATTCACCTTCTCCGACGCCTACAAGGAAGACTTCATCACTCGCAACTGGGAAACCATCCGCTCGATCCGCAAGCCCGTGATCGCGGCCGTGGCCGGCTTCGCGCTGGGTGGCGGCTGCGAACTGGCCATGATGTGCGACTTCATGATCGCCGCCGACAACGCGAAGTTCGGCCAGCCGGAGATCAAGATCGGGATCATCCCTGGCGCGGGCGGCACCCAGCGCCTGCCCAGGGCCGTGGGCAAGTCCAAGGCGATGGACATGGTGCTCACCGGCCGCATGATGGACGCCACCGAGGCCGAGCGCGCCGGGCTGGTCAGCCGCGTGGTGCCGCTGGACAAGCTCATGGACGAAGCGCTGGCCGCCGCGCTGGTGATCTGCGGCCACGGCCAGCTCGCCACCATGGCGGCCAAGGAAAGCGTGAACCGCTCCTTCGAGAGCGGGCTGAGCGACGGGGTGATGTTCGAGCGCCGGCTGTTCCATTCCCTGTTCGCCACCGCCGACCAGAAGGAGGGCATGGACGCTTTCCTGAACAAACGCCCCCCCGCCTTCACCCACCGATGAAAACATGCCGGATTCTTTGCTAGAATTCTGGCCTTCGGTGGTATAGCTCAGTCGGTTAGAGCGCAGCATTCATAATGCTGATGTCCCAGGTTCAAGTCCCGGTACCACCACCAGGATTCCCAAGCCCGCATGAGTGCCCACTCTGCGGGCTTTTCGTTTGGGCGCCGGGTGCTACACTTTTCCAGCCGCAGGTGGCGCCGAGATGGTGCCACGCCCTCCTCCTCAGCCTCTGGATGAACACCATGAACCGCTGTCTGACTTTGTTTCTTTCCTCGATGATGCTGGCCGCGACCAGCCTGCCTTTGTTGGCGCCTCTGTCAGTGCAAGCCCAAGGCACCCCGCGCACCTTTCCGGAGTCCGCCTTGCGCGGCAAGCTGGTGGTGACGCTTCCGCCGGAAGTCTCGCTCAACGGCAAACCCGACCGCCTGTCGCCTGGCGCGCGCATCCACGACACGAACAACCTGCTGGTGATGTCCGGCGGACTGATCAACCGGGAATTGGTCGTGAACTATGTGCGCGACGGCCATGGCCTGATCCACGAAGTCTGGATCCTCACGCCCCAGGAGGCCGCCATGAAGCGGCCGGCCCGCCCGGCCTGAACCCACAGGGGCAAGAGTGGCCAAAAAGGTCCGGCGCCCCTCGATTCATCAAGAAAGGCAGCCGATTCCCCTCGTGGAACGATGCTTGATTGCTCACCTTTTTTCAGATTCAGCAAGTCCGCCATGGCCAAAAAAGTCTTCATCAAAACCTTCGGCTGCCAAATGAACGAGTACGACTCGGACAAGATGGCCGACGTGATGCGCGCCGCCGAGGGCTACGAGCCCACCACCGACGTGGACGAGGCCGACCTGATCCTGTTCAACACCTGCTCGGTGCGCGAGAAAGCGCAGGAAAAGGTGTTCAGCGACCTCGGGCGGGTGCAGCACCTGAAGAAAAAAGGCGTGCTGATCGGCGTGGGCGGCTGCGTGGCCAGCCAGGAAGGTGCCGAGATCATCAAGCGTGCGCCCTATGTGGATGTGGTCTTCGGCCCGCAGACGCTGCACCGCCTGCCCGAGTTGCTGGCATCCCGCGCCGCCCAGGCCCGTCCGCAAGTGGACATCAGCTTCCCGGAGATCGAGAAGTTCGATCATCTGCCGCCCGCGCGGGTCGAAGGGGCCGCCGCCTACGTCTCGATCATGGAAGGCTGCAGCAAATATTGCAGCTACTGCGTGGTGCCCTACACGCGCGGGGAGGAAGTCAGCCGCCCGTTCGATGACGTGCTGGTCGAAATTGCCGGCCTGGCCGACCAGGGCGTGAAGGAAGTCACGCTGCTGGGCCAGAACGTCAACGCCTACCGAGGCCCGATGGGCGGAACCAACGACATCGCCGATTTCGCCCTGCTGATCGAGTATGTGGCCGACATCCCCGGCATCGAGCGCATCCGCTACACCACCAGCCACCCGAACGAGTTCACGCAACGCCTGATCGACGTGTACGACAAGGTGCCCAAGCTGGTGAGCCACCTGCACCTGCCGGTGCAGCACGGCAGTGACCGCATCCTGATGGCGATGAAGCGTGGCTACACGGCCGTGGAATACAAGAGCACGGTGCGCAAGCTGCGCGCCATCCGCCCGGACATGGCGATGAGCAGCGACTTCATCGTGGGCTTCCCTGGCGAGACGGAAGAGGACCACGCCAAGACGATGAAACTGATCGACGACATCGGCTTTGACAACAGCTTCAGCTTCATTTTCAGCCCGCGCCCGGGCACGCCCGCGGCCAACCTGCATGACGACACGCCGCACGATGTCAAGCTGCGCCGCCTGCAGGAACTGCAGGCCGTGATCGAGGCCAACATCCGCAGCATCGGCGCCACGCGCCTGGGCACGGTGCAGCGCATCCTGGTCGAAGGCCCGGCGCGCCGCAACCCGCAGGAGCTGATGGGGCGCACGGAATGCCACCGTGCCGTCAATTTCCCCGGCGGGCCGAACGCCGCCCGGCTGGTAGGTCAGATGATCGACGTGACCATCACCGAAGCCATGCCGCATTCCCTGCGCGGCGAGATCTGCGTGAAGGACGGCGCACGGGCCGCCTGACAGCCACTACACTATTGATAACTAGTCATCGCCATTTCCAGACTTTGAATTGAGAGTCCCCGAAAGATACCTTCACTACTGCCCGGTAAGTCTTCACCGTATCAGAACAACTCTGTTTGTAGAGGAGAGGTATCCGGTTCTTGGGATCGAACTGAGTTGGAAACCATCCTTGTGATGGGTAATCTTCTCGAACATATTGACCTCCACCAGATGCAGGAAATTGCGCAACGAGAGCTGATCGCGAAACGGGCGATGCGCGATCAACGCCAACAGGTACGAGCAAACTGCGATCCAGATCTGGGACTTCATGGCGTTTAAGGAGTTGCCAAAGAAATGCTGGATGCTCAGGTTCTGCTTGAGCCACTTGAAGAACAACTCGATCTGGCAGCGCGGCTTGTAGATGGCCGCAATCGTCAGCGCGGGCAGGTCCAGGCGATTGCTCAGGTACACCAGTTCCAGACAGGTGCTTGCGTCACAAAGGCGAGCCCCGCGCAACGGCCCCGGGCAATCCTTGCTCGCTCTTTGGCCCACCAGCGCGATCGTCTGATCCGACCACACACCAGTCTTTGCGTCGCCGGGGTGCGCCTGGATGCTGCGAAAGCTCAGGTTGGCGTTGGCACAAACCACCAAGCTGCACTCGCGCTGCACCAGCCGTTGCAGCCGGGCAAAGTACACATACCCGCGGTCCAGCACCACGATGGACCCCGCAGGCAGCCTTAGGCTGTCGAGCGTGGACACATCGCTGACCCTTGCCGTGGTGATGCTCAGCATGAACGGAGTGGCACCGCGCAGATCGAAGGCGGTATGGGCCTTAATGCCGGCCTTGGTCGAGCGAAAGTCGGCCCACGGAAACAGCTTCAGACACAGGTCCACGGTGGTGGAGTCCATGGCATGCAGCGGTTCCTTCACGCCCAGCCCGATGTCCTCGTCCCGGTACTGGGCCGACACCATGGCAATTAGGCGCTGGCCCAGAGCTTCAAACAACTCGGCGCTGCGGAACTCGTAGGCGTCGGCCAGCGTGGAGCGCGATTCCCGCTGGCGCAATCCCGCGCGGTACAGCTTGGTGCCTTGGGAGTTCAGGCAGTCCACAAGGTCACGCAAGCCTTCGCGGCGGGTCAGTTGCACATAGATCATGCAGATGAGGTGACTCCACGCAGTGAATCCTCGCGTCCAGCGGTTGGCCTGGTAGCTGTCAACGGGATGCTCGGATTGCGCATACGGCACGATCGCCAACAACTGCGCCAGGACCGTGCGAGTGGGTTTATGGTGCGGACCTCGTTCAAATGAGGTCACGCTACGCCCAATGAGCAACTCCGGATTTCAAATTGCCGGAATCTCAGATCCTCTTGGAACCCTCTTCCAGCCTACGTTTGCGCCACTATAGGTCGAAATCTATCGGACAGTAATGAGATGCTTTTGGCGCTTCAGTTCACCCACAGGGGAATCGTCACCGGCCCGTCGTTGACAAGGTGCACCTTCATGTCGGTGGCAAAACGGCCGGTTTGCACGACCGGGTGCGTTGCACGGGCACGATCCACAAAATAGTCGTACAAGCGCCGCCCGTCGTCTGGCGCCGCAGCCTGGGTGAAGCTGGGCCGGTTGCCGCCGGTGGTGTCGGCGGCCAGTGTGAACTGGCTGACGATCAGCAGGCCGCCACCGACGTCCTGCACGCTGCGGTTCATCTTGCCGGCCTCGTCGCTGAAGACGCGCAGTTTCAGGATCTTCGCCAGCAGCTTGTCCGCCTGGGCCTCGCTGTCGCCCCGTTCGGCGCACACCAGCACCAGCAGGCCGGCGCCGATCTCGCCGATCACCGCGCCCTCCACCACCACGCGCGCCTCGCTGACACGTTGCAGGAGGGAGATCATTCAGCGCGCCCTCGAAGGACAGCGGACATCGCACCGATGCGCATGGCGTTTCATTTCAGATCCTTCGGATCGTCGATGTGGGCCTCCACATCGCTGGGCAATAGCTGGATGCTGGCCCGCAGGCCCGGCACGGCGCTCATCAGCGCCTTCTCCACGCTGGTGCGCACCGCCGCCGCGCGCCCCAGCGACCAGCCCGCCGGCATGTGCATGTGCAAGTCGACAAAGCGTCGCTGACCCGCCTTGCGCGTGGTGATGTGGTCGAAACGGATGATCGGCGTCGCGCCACGGCTGTGCGAAAACCCGTCCAGCGTCTGCTGGATGGCGACCATCACGTCCGGCTCCACCGCCTCATCCATCAGACCCTGCGACGAGCGCCACATCAGGTGGAAACCCTCCCACAGGATGTTCAGCGCCACGCCGATGGCCACCACCGGGTCGAGCCACAGCCAGCCGGTGAAATACACCAGCGCGATGCCCACGATCACGCCCACGGAGGTCCAGACATCGGTCACCAGATGTTTGGCATCGGCCTCCAGCGCGATGGACCGGTGCTCCTTGGCGGAGCGGAACATGACCCAGGCCAGCAGGCCATTGAGGGCGGAGCTGGCCACCGACAGTGCCAGGCCCCAACCCACCTGTTCGATCGGCTGCGGGTCAAACAGCCGGTGCCCAGCCGCCCAGATGATGCCGGCCGCCGCCGCGATGATCAGCGCGCCTTCGAAGCCGGAGGAAAAGTATTCGGCCTTGTGGTGCCCGTAGGGATGGTCCTCGTCGGCGGGGCGCGCCGCGATCGTCACCATCACCAGCCCGAAAATGGCGCTGGCCAGGTTGACAAAGGACTCCATCGCGTCCGACAGCAGGCCGACCGAATCCGTCACATACCAGGCCAGGGTCTTGAGCGTGATCGTGATGACCGCCACCGCGATCGACGCCATGAGCAGGCGACGCGGGGTGAGCAGCCGGACGGTGGCGGGGATCATGCCGCTATTGTCGCGTAGCGTCTGGGCGCCCCCGTGCCAGAATCCGGCCGATGGCGCGGCAATGGAAGGCATTTCGATGGTGGATCCTGGCCTGGGTGGCGCTCACCCTCGCTGGCGCCGTCGCGATCGCGCGCCTGGAGCTGGCCCAGCTGAAGGACGCTTTTGAAACCAACGCGCGCATCATGCACCGCCTGCTCAGCCAGCGTGTCGTTCAGCACGATGCCATCCTGGCCACGCTGGCGCTGCTCCAACCGGGTCCCGACGGGCCGGCAGACGCCGCACCCGAGCAGCGCCTGCCCGCCCTGTACCCGCAGATCCTGTCGGCGCAGCGGCGCGACCGTGAAGCCGCATGGAGCGATCCGGCCATGGCGTCCGCCGAGGCGACCTCCCGCCAGCTCCGGCGCGCCACCCTGGCGGACCTGGATTTCGCCAGCGGGCGCTATCAGCTGGTTCTGGCGGCGCAGCCCGCCAGCTATGCCCTCACGATCGACCTGAGGGCTATGGTGCCCTGGGCCGAGTGGCCGCTGGAGCCAGCCAGCAGCCCGGTGCGTGTCGTGCTGGAGCATTCGGGTCAGCAGTTTGTCCTGCAGCCCGGCCGGCTGGCGCCAGGTGGCTGGCGCTTCGAGTTTCACAAGCATCTGGCGGCCGACAGCCAGGCGTTCGACGTGGTCGCCACCCAGACGGTGGGCTGGGCTGAACTGCCATGGGGACGCATGGCCTTGTGGGCCCTGGTCCTGGCGGCCGTGCTGGCCTGGGCGCGTCACGGCTTGCGCCAGCGCGCCGAGCGCAGTCGCGCCGAGGAATTGCTGCGCCTGGGCCAGGTGGCGCGGCTGAACACCTTGGGCGAGCTGGCGGCCGGCATGGCGCATGAGCTGAACCAGCCCCTGACGGCGGTGATGGCCAGCGCCCAGGCGGCCCGGCGCTTGCTGGACGACGATCCGCCCGAACTGGACACCGCGCGCCAGGCGATGGCGCAGGCGGTTGAACAGGCCCGCCGCGCCTCTGACGTGGTGGGTCGCCTGCGACGGGCGATCGAGCGACCCGACCTGTCCGGCCAGACCCAGGCGCTGGATCTGGTTGAAGCCGTGCGGCGTGCGCTCTACCTTCTGGAGCCCGAATGCCAGCGCCGCGGCGTCGCGCCGGTGATCGAGGCGCCCCAACCGGTCACCGTGCTGGCCGAACCGGTGGCCCTTGAACAGATCATCCACAACCTGCTGATGAACGCGCTGCAAGCGCTGGAGCATGCCCCTGCGGACCGCCGCCTGACGCTGACCGTGGACGCGAACGGGTCGTCCGGGCGGCTCCAAGTGGCCGACACCGGCCCCGGCATCGCGCCAGAGGTGTTGTCCCGCATCTTCGAACCCTTCTTCTCCACGCGCACCGGGGGCCTGGGACTCGGCCTGAGCCTGTGCGAAACCCTGGCCACGAACATGGGTGGCGCACTCACGGCGGCTCCCAACGAGTCGCACGGCGCCCTGTTCACGCTGACGCTGCCATGTCAGCCGCAGACGCCATGAACCCCGCGGCACCCACCCCGGCCGGCAGCGCCCCGCTGTCACCATTGATTCATCTGATCGACGACGACGCGGCGGTCCGCGACAGCCTGGCCTTGCTGATCGGCACCGTGGGCCTGCGGGTGCAGACCTGGGCCGATCCAATGGCCTTCATCGACGGTTTTGACCGCCAGGGCATTGGCGCCATCGTGCTGGACGTGCGCATGCCCGGTATCAGCGGCCTCACCGTGCTGGACACGCTGGCGGCACAGGGCGTGGACCAGCCGGTGATCATGCTGACAGGCCACGGTACGGTGGAGATGTGCCGGCGCGCATTCAAGTCGGGCGCGGCCGAGTTCCTGGAAAAGCCGGTCAACGACGAGCAACTGCTCGAAGCTCTGCAGAACGCGGTGCGCCAGCATGTGCGCTCGCGTGAGCGCCATCAGGCCGACCGGCGGGCGCGTGAACGTTACGCCCATCTGTCGGAGCGCGAGCGCGAGGTGCTCGGCCTGATCGTGGCGGGGCTGACCAACAAGGAGATCGGACGCGCGCTCGACCTCTCGCCGCGCACGGTGGAGACACACCGCGCCAACCTCTTCGCCAAGCTCGAAGCCGAGTCGCTGGCGCAGCTGATCCGCCATTACGCCGCACTGGTCGAAACGCCCTGAGGCGCCAGTGCCGACCCCACTCCGTAGAACTACGGAACTGCGCGCGTAGCCGTACGAATGGGCAAACCGCCGCCGGTTTTCTACAGTTCACCCACGGTTGATCGAACCGGCTGACCCACAGGAGAACCCCATGAACAAACTGCTCGCCGTCTCTGCCCTCGCCCTCTCGCTGGTCGCCACCGCCGCCAGTGCGCAGGCCGTGCGCACCGAGAAGAACATCTCGCTCGAACTGGCCAACCAGATTGCCGCCGCCACGGTCGCATCGTGCTCCGCCGCTGGCTACAACGTGGCGGCCGCGGTGGTCGATCGCGCCGGCTCGCTGCGCGCCCTGCAACGCGCCGACAACGCCGGCCCGCACACCCTGTCCTCCAGCCAGGCCAAGGCCTACACCTCGGCTTCCGCGAAGAACACGACCACGGCGATGATGGAGGGCGCACAGAAGAACCCGGCCGGCGCCAACCTGGTCTACATGCCCGGCTTCCTGCTGCTCGGCGGCGGCGTGCCGATCAAGGTGGGCAACGAGGTCATCGGCGCGGTCGGCGTGGGCGGCGCGCCAGGCGGCCATCTCGACGAGAAATGCGCGATGGACGGCATCGCCAAGGTCCAGGACCTGCTGAAGTAAGTCACACACGACGCACGGTATGCCGCACATGGACCAGATTGATGACATCAAGCGCTCGAAGCGCCGCCTTGCCCTGGCGATGGTCTTCTGCGCCATGGGCCTGCCGGGCGCACTCCCGGCGCTGGCCCAGGTCCCGCCCAGCCCGGCCGAAGGTGCTCAGTACCAAGGCCTTCATGCCGCCGCATGGCGGGGCGACGTGCAAAAAATCGAGAAGCTCGCCGCTGCCGGCGCCAACCTGAATGTGCGCGATCCCCATGGCCGCACGCCATTGCATGTGGCCTCGTTTGCTCGGCAGCGCGGTGCGATCCGCGCGCTGGTCAAGGCCGGCGCCGACATCAACCTGCTGGAGAACGACCGCTACGACGGGGTGACGATCGCCTCGGTGGCGGACGACGAGGAAACCCTGCGTGTGCTGCTGTCGCTGGGCGCCAGCGCGAAACAGATGACCAGCCGCTACGACGGCACGGCGCTGATCGCAGCGGCGCATCTGGGTCACGACGGCGTGGTGCGCCAGCTGATCGCCGCCGGCGCCCCACTGGACCACGTGAACAACCTGCACTGGACGGCGCTGATCGAGGCCATCGTGCTGGGTGACGGCGGACCGCGCCACCAAGCCACGCTCAAGGCCTTGCTCGACGCCGGCGCCAGCGTAAGACTGACCGACAGGCAGGGTCAGACGCCGCTGCAGCTGGCACGCGCCAGAGGCTACAAGGACATGGTCAAGATGCTGGAGACCGCCGGCACGAAATGATCCTGGCGTGCCTCCTGGAGGTCGTTCAGTTCAGCGTGACGCGGGCGAACTTGCGCTTGCCCACCTGCAACACATAGGCGCCAGCGGCCAGTTTCAGCCCCTTGTCGCTGACCACACTGGAATCCACCCGCACGCCGCCGCCATCGATCAGGCGGCTCGCCTCTGATGTGGAGGGCGCAAGTCCGGCGGCCTTGAGCAGCGCGCCGATGCCCATCGGGGCACCAGCAAGGGTGACCTCGGGGATCTCATCGGGTACGCCGCCCTTGCTGCGGTTGATGAAGTCCTGCTCGGCTGCGTCCGCCGCTGCAGCGCTGTGGAAGCGCGCGGTGATTTCCTTGGCCAGCGCCACCTTGGCGTCCTTAGGGTTGCGCCCGCCATCGACCTCGGCCTTCAAGGCTGCGATGGCGGCTTCGGACTTGAAGCTCAGCAGGGTGTACCACCGCCACATCAGCACGTCGGAGATGCTCAAGCACTTGGCGAACATGGTGTTGGCGTCTTCGCTGATGCCGATGTAGTTGTTCTTGGACTTGGACATCTTCTCGATGCCGTCCAGGCCTTCAAGCAAGGGCATGGTCAGGATGCACTGGGGCTCCTGGCCGTATTCGGCCTGCAGATGGCGACCCACCAGCAGGTTGAATTTCTGGTCGGTGCCGCCCAGTTCCAGGTCGCTCTTGAGCGCCACCGAGTCGTAGCCCTGCATCAGCGGGTACAGGAACTCGTGCACGCTGATCGGCGCACCAGATTTGAAGCGGTCATGGAAGTCGTTGCGCTCCATCATGCGCGCCACCGTGTAGCGCGCCGCCAGCTGGATCATGCCGCGCGAGCCCAGGGCGTCGCCCCATTCGCTGTTGTAGCGGATCTCGGTCCTGGCCGGATCCAGCACCATCGACGCCTGGCGGTAATAGGTCTGGGCATTGATCTCGATCTCTTCGCGCGTGAGCGGCGGACGGGTGCTGTTGCGGCCGGACGGGTCGCCGATCAACGTGGTGAAGTCGCCGATCAGGAAGATGACGGTATGGCCCAGATCCTGCAGTTGGCGCATCTTGTTGAGCACCACGGTGTGCCCGACGTGGATGTCGGGTGCGGTCGGATCCAGGCCCAGCTTGATGCGCAGCGGAACGCCGGTGGCCTCGGAACGGGCCAGCTTGCGCACCCAGTCGCCTTCGGGAATCAGCTCTTCGCAGCCACGCAGAGTCACTGCCAATGATTCCTGAACCCTATCGGTCACGGGAAAAGATTTGTCAAGTGCTTTGTTCATAAGGGTTTTCGGGTGGTCTACAGAGGGCTGCCGCCGGTATACTTGCGCCTTGTGCCCCGTGAAT
The DNA here is from genome assembly GCF_022705245.1 of Candidatus Skiveiella danica. Classification (NCBI taxonomy): domain Bacteria; kingdom Pseudomonadati; phylum Pseudomonadota; class Betaproteobacteria; order Burkholderiales; family Comamonadaceae; genus Candidatus Skiveiella; species Candidatus Skiveiella danica. Next base: position 13,749 of record NZ_JAKJEW010000029.1, read on the forward strand.
TCTAGGGCCTAACTGTTGCCAAAATGATACATCCAGGGACCGTCCAGACGGTTCCCGTCGGATACCTTGCCGTCCTGTTGGGAAGACCTGCCTTGAAACAAAGCCTGATTTCGACCGCCGTTGCTCTTGCCGACCTTGTTCAACGCCACCCCAAACGACTGACCGCCGCCATTGCTGCCCTGCTGCTGGGCGGCGGAGGTGGGGCCTTTGCCGTTGCGTCGCTGGCGCCCGACGCCAGCCAGATCCCCGTTCGGCAGGTGCTGGAGGCAGTGCAACCTCTGCCGCTACAGGCTCAGGCGGAGGCCTTGGACGTCCACAGTTTCAAGCTGTTTCGCAGCGAGACGACCCGAACCAATGACACGCCCGAGGCGCTGTTGCGCCGCCTGGGCCTGGTCGACCCCTTGGCAGCCGCGTTCGTGCGAAGTGACGCGACCGCCCGCCAGGCGCTGCTGGGGCGCGCCGGGCGCAACGTGACCATCGAGGCCAATGATCGCGAGGAACTGCTGTCATTGAAGACACGCTGGATCAACGCCGACACCGACAGCCACTTTCATCGCATGGTGATCGAGAAGACCCCGAAGGGGTTCGTGTCGCGGCTGGAGACAGCCCCCCTGGTCGCTTCGACCCGACTGGCCAGCGGCAGCATCCGGTCCTCCCTGTTTGCGGCCACCGATGAGGCCCGCATCCCCGACACCATTGCAACTCAGGTTGCCGAGATCTTTTCGGGCAGCATCGACTTTCACCGCGCGCTGCGCAAAGGTGACCGTTTCTCGATCGTCTACGAAACGCTGGAGGCCGACGGTGAGCCGCTGCGAGCCGGCCGTGTGCTGAGTACCGAATTCGTCAACGCCGGCAAGACCCATCAGGCCATGTGGTTCCAGGAACCCGGACAGAAGGGAGGCTACTACAACCTGGACGGCCAGAGCCTGCGGCGGGCCTATCTGGCGTCACCGATGGAATTCTCCAGAGTCACCAGCGGCTTCAAGATGCGCTTTCACCCGATCCTGCAAACGTGGCGGGCCCACCTCGGCGTCGACTATGGCGCCCCTGTCGGAACCCCGGTTCGCAGCGTGGGCGGCGGCGTCGTCGAGTTCGCGGGCAACCAGGGCGGTTTTGGCAACGTGGTCTACATCAAGCACCGCAACCAGCACACCACGGTCTATGCCCATCTGAGCCGCATCGGCGTTCGCAAGGGACAGTCAGTGGGACAGGGCGATCAGATCGGTGCCGTCGGCGCCACGGGCTGGGCGACCGGACCGCACCTGCATTTTGAGTTCCGCGTCAACGGTCAGCACCAGGATCCGGTGGCCATTGCCCAGCAAAGCGAGTCCATCCCGGTTTCGCAGGCCGCCCGGGCCGCCTTTGCCCAGTCCGCGCTGGCCCAGCGCGTGAACCTGGCTGCCGCCGATTCGATGCGGCAAGCCAGCGCCCAGTAACTGCCCGAGCGGGACCCTCCACTTGCCTGGAGCCGTCGAGCGCTATGTCGGGCTGATGTCCGGCACGTCGCTGGACGGCGTCGATGGCGTGATGGTGGCCTTTGAATCAGGACGGCCACAGGTCGAAGCGCACGCCTTCCAATCCTTTCCTGCCGAGCTTCGGGCCGAGTTGCTGGCACTCAATTCGAGCGGGAACGACGAACTGCATCGCGCGGCACTCGCCGCCAACGGACTGGTGCGGATCTATGCCGGTGTGGTGGGCATGCTGCTGGCGCAGACCGGCCAGCGGGCCAGCGCAGTGGCCGCCATCGGCTCGCACGGGCAGACAGTCCGTCACCGGCCGCAGTGCTTCGACGGTACCGGGTACACCCTGCAGCTGAACAATCCGGCCCTGCTGGCTGAGCTGACCGGCATCGACGCGGTGGCGGATTTCCGCAGCCGCGACGTCGCCGCCGGCGGGCAGGGCGCGCCGCTGGTCCCGCTGTTTCATCGCGAGGTCTTCGCACAAGCCGGGACCACTGTGTGCGTTCTGAACATCGGCGGCATCTCCAATCTCAGCGTGTTGGGCTCGGATGGGGGAGTGATCGGCTTCGACTGCGGTCCGGGCAACGCCCTCATGGATCACTGGTGCCAGCGGCACACCGGCCGGTTGTTTGACCAGGACGGCTTGTGGGCGGCCAGCGGGCGGGTCATCGAGCCGATGCTGCGCGCGCTGCTGTCGGAACCCTATCTGGACCTACCACCGCCCAAGAGCACGGGGCGCGACCTGTTCAATCCGGACTGGTTGCAAGGCAGGCTTGTCGGCTTTGCCGCTGCGGCGCCCGCGGATGTGCAGGCGACACTGCTCGAATTCACGGCCCAAGCCTGCGCCGCCGACTTGCAGCGCCATGCGGCGCCAAGTCAGGCCCTGATCGTCTGCGGCGGTGGTGCATTGAACACCACGCTGATGCGACGCCTGCAATCGGCCCTGCCCACTGTCAAGGTAACCTCATCGGCGCTGCAGGGATTGCCCCCGCTTCAGGTGGAAGCCGCCGCCTTTGCCTGGCTGGCGCGCAAGGCGATGCACCGCGAAACCGGTAGTCTGAAAAGTGTCACGGGCACCCGCGGTGCCCGTGTTCTGGGAGCCATCTACCCCCGCTAGAAGGGTAGCGGCTGGTGACCCCGTCAGATCAGGTCGAGAACGACGATCCACAACCGCAGGTGGTCGTCGCGTTCGGATTCTTGATCACGAACTGGGCACCCTGCAGGTCTTCCTTGTAATCAATTTCAGCACCAACCAGGTACTGGTAGCTCATTGCGTCGATCAGAAGCGACACACCATTCTTGGTCATGGTGGTGTCGTCTTCGTTTGTGATCTCGTCAAAGGTAAATCCGTACTGAAAGCCGGAGCAGCCCCCTCCCTGCACGAACACGCGCAGTTTCAGGTCGGGATTGCCCTCCTCGGCAATGAGGTCGGCCACTTTGGCCGCCGCGCTGTCGGTGAACAGAATGGGTGCAGGCATTTCAGTCTGGATGTTTTCGGCTACGGCACTCATGGGTGGCTCCGTTGAAAAGTTGAAGGGAATACTACAGCAAATCCGTCGGGAATACCGTCAGTCGTTGTTTGCCGCCAGTTGCAGTGTGGGCTTTTCCCCGGCGCCAACCAGCGGGATCAGGCGGCCGGCAATCAGGGCGCCCTGGTGCATCTCGAGCCCTTTGTAGCTCACATCGCCCTCGATATTCGCCTTCGGCTGGAGCTCCAGCAGTTCATGGGCATGAACCGGGCCGACCACCCGTCCATTGATGATGACGTGATCGGCCTGGATGACGCCGGTGACCGAGGCGGATTCCGAGATGACCAGGATGCTGGGACGATCGGGATTGGCGCGGATATCGCCCACCACCTCGCCGTCGACGCGCAAGCCCTCCGAAAAAATGTAGTGGCCTTCGATATGGCTGCCGTGGGCGACCAGGCTCTTGATGGGCGGCTGTTTCTTTTTTCCAAACATGGCGGACTCCGGTAAGGACGGGACTCGGCTGGCCTTCGCGGGACTAGAACTTGAACGTCTGCACGGCGCGGATGTTGTTGCCCTCAAAGACTTTGGCAGTCACGGTTTTTACCACGGTCTGCGCCGGTACATCGATCAAGCCTTCCAGCCTGCGGTACTGGCGCAGCTGAAGGGCCTGCAGTCCTCCCGGCAGCACGGTGGTCCAGGGTTTGCCGTTTTGCAGTCCGTCAACCGTGATCTCCAGGCGGCCTGTGAACTCCGTCGCACGTGCCGCCGGCTGCATGATCAGAACCTGCCACTTCAGTTGTGAGCCCGCGAGCAGCTCCGCCTGAAGGCCCCGGATGACCACGCCGTCTGTGGCCGCGGTCGGCAGCAGTTTCTCGAAGAATCCGAGGTTGTCGCGCAACTCCCTGTTTTCGGCTTCCAGTCCCTTGATCTGTGTCACCAGTTGCTCCTGTGCGGCCTTCTCCGAAGTCAGCAGACTGCCCGCCGTGTTGGCAACCGACTGGGCACGATCACGTTCATCTCGCAGCCGGCCCACTTCCTGCCGCAGCCGCGTCAGGTCTTCCCGCGCCCCGGCGTCGAGGCCCGCGATGCCCTTGCCGAACTCGAACGCCCACAGGGCAATGGCGGCGCAGAACCCGAAAACGATGGCCGCCACGGCCCACCGCAGAGGCCAGGGCAAAGCGCTGCGCACCGCGACGCGGGGCGCGCTGATGGTCAGCCGTCGACGAAGGAGCTTGAAACGCATGATCCCTTGGTAAAGGGGAGCCAGTATCGCAAAAACTGAAAAAGCCGCTCCAGGTGTCAACCTGGGCGGCTTTGTCGTGGCAGCAAAAAGCGGATCAGCGCTTCGAGAACTGCTTCGCGCGGCGGGCGCCGTGCAGACCGGTCTTCTTGCGCTCGACTTCACGGGCGTCACGCGTCACGAACCCGGCCTGGCTCAGCGCGGGCTTGAGCGTGGCTTCGTAGTCGATCAGGGCGCGGGTGATGCCGTGGCGCGTGGCGCCGGCCTGGCCGGATTCGCCGCCACCGTGGACATTGACCTGGATGTCGAAGGTTTCGACATGGTTGGTCAAGACCAGGGGTTGCTTGGCAATCATGATCGAGGTTTCACGACCGAAATAGTCCTGAATATCCTTGCCATTGACCGTGATCTTGCCGGTGCCTTTTTTCAGGAAAACGCGGGCGACGCTGGACTTGCGACGGCCGGTTCCATTGTTCCATTCACCAATCATCTCAAGGCTCCTTAGATTTCCAACACTTTGGGTTGCTGGGCGGTGTGCGGGTGCTCGGCACCACCGTACACCTTGAGCTTCTTGATCATGGCGTAGCCCAGGGGGCCCTTGGGCAGCATGCCCTTGACGGCCTTTTCCAGGGCGCGGCCAGGATGCTTGGCCTGCATGTCGCGGAAGTTCGTGGCTGTGATACCGCCCGGGTAACCGGAATGGCGGTAGTACACCTTGTCCAAGGATTTGGCCCCTGTGACGCGCAGCTGGGCTGCATTAATGATGACGATGAAGTCACCGGTATCGACGTGAGGCGTGTAAATGGCCTTGTGTTTGCCGCGCAAACGGAGAGCAACTTCGCTGGCTACTCGTCCGAGGACCTTGTCGGTCGCGTCAATCACAAACCACTCGTGCACGACCTCAGCGGGTTTTGCGCTGAAAGTTGACATGAGATTACTCTAATAAACAGAGGGTTTGGCGGGCTCTTTTCCACGGTCGGCGTTCCTCTGGCGGGAATCTCTTAGGTGGGGTTCACTCGGCACACGGCCCAATCGCTAGGATCAGGACGATACTGAGGTCTTCGCCGCGGAGCCACAAAATCGCTGCGAAGCCTGAGATTATACGAAGAATCAAGCACTTGGCGCAAATCGACTTTCGCGCGACAGGCCAACGGGTTACCATGCCGCCATGTTCAGTTACCGCCACGCCTTCCATGCCGGCAACCACGCCGACGTACTCAAGCACACCACGCTGATCGCCACACTGCAGTACCTGACGCAAAAAGACGCCGGCTTGACGCTGATCGACACCCATGCCGGCGCTGGCCTTTACCGTCTGGACAGCGACTTTTCCGAGACCGGCGGGGAAGCCCGGGACGGCATCTTCAAGTTGATGACGGACCAGAGGCCTGCCAGCCCTGATGCCAGCAATAAAACGGCCAGACCCAGCACCGAACGGTCTGACAGCGCTATGAAAGTTGACACCTCGGCGATCCAGGACTATCTCGATCTCATCACCGGCTTCAATCCCGACGGACGCCTGCGCGTCTATCCCGGATCACCCTTCGTGATGCACAGCCTGCTGCGCACCGAAGCCCGGGACAAGCTCAAGCTGTTTGAACTGCATCCCACCGACAGCAAGGTGCTTGCCGCCAATGTCGCACAGCTCGAGGCGGGCAGGCAGATCGCCGTGGCACGCCAGGACGGCTTCGAAGGCCTCAAGGCCTTCCTGCCGCCACCGAACCGCCGGGCGCTGGTGCTGATCGACCCCAGCTACGAACTGAAGTCCGACTATGCGCAGGTGAGCGCCTGCATCCAGGACTGCCTCAAGCGCTTCGCCACGGGCACCTACATGGTCTGGTACCCGGTGATTCCCCGTCCGGAGGCGCACGACCTTCCGCGCCGGCTCAAAACGCTTGCCAATCAGGCCAAGCGCCCGTGGTTGCACGCCACACTGGCCATTGGTGCCGACGAAACACCTCCTGCCGCACTTGCTGTTCCCGGCGAGCCGCGCCGCCACGGACTGCGCGCCAGTGGCGTGTTTCTCATCAATCCGCCGCATACGTTGAAGGCGGCTCTGGAACCGGCCCTGGCGACCATGCTCAAGGCGCTGGGTCGGGGCCCCGGCAAAGGCACTTCGCTCGAAACGGGCGGCTGAGTTCAGCCGACCAACCCGGGATCAGGACAAACCCGAATTAACCGACCGATCGGTCGGTTAATTGATATACTGCCTCCCTCGCCCCTGTTGCAGGCGAAGGAGATCCGCCATGTATACGCAATCCTTCAACGTCCCGGACGCCGCGGACGACCCGAAGACAAGCACGCTCAAGGCCGTGGCACGACCGCCGAGCGAGGCCGAAATCGCGCTTCAGGCCCGGTTTGATACCCGGGTGGACGCCGACGAGAAGATCGAGCCCAAGGACTGGATGCCCGACGCGTACCGCAAGACGCTGGTTCGGCAGATCAGCCAGCACGCCCACAGCGAAATCGTCGGCATGCTGCCCGAGGGCAACTGGATCAGCCGCGCACCCAGCCTGAAGCGCAAGGCCATCCTGATCGCCAAGGTGCAGGACGAAGGCGGACACGGCCTGTATCTGTATTCGGCCGCCGAAACCTTGGGCACCAGCCGCGGACAGATGCTCGACGCGCTGCACAGCGGCAAAGCCAAGTACAGCTCCATCTTCAACTACCCGACGCTGAACTGGGCCGACGTCGGCGTGATCGGCTGGTTGGTCGACGGCGCTGCGATCATGAACCAGATCCCCTTGTGCCGATGCAGCTACGGACCCTACGCCCGCGCCATGATCCGGGTCTGCAAGGAGGAATCGTTCCATCAGCGGCAGGGCTACGAGGCCTTGCTGGTCATGATGAAGGGCAATGACGCGCAAAAGGCCATGGTTCAGGACGCGGTGAACCGCTTCTGGTGGAAATGCCTGGCCATGTTCGGCCCGCCGGACAGCGACAGCCCCCACAGCGCCCAAGGCATGCGCTGGGGCATCAAACGCATTTCCAACGACGACCTGCGTCAGAAGTTCATCGATGCCACGGTGCCGCAGGCACAGGTTCTGGGCGTCAGCCTGCCAGACCCCGACCTGAAGTGGAACGAAGCTCGCGGGCACTGGGACTATGGCGAAATCGACTGGGATGAGTTCTGGTCCACCGTCAACGGCCATGGCCCGTGCAACAAGGAACGCCTGGCGACCCGTGTCAAGGCGCACAACGACGGCCAGTGGGTGCGCGACGCCGCGCTGGCCCACGCCCGCAAACAACAGCAACGCAGCATCCAGGAGGCCGCATGAGCGCCGATCAGAAAAGCACCGCCCCCGCCCTGAAGGAATGGCCCCTTTGGGAAGTCTTTGTCCGCAGCAAGCAAGGCCTCGAGCACAAGCACTGTGGCAGCCTGCACGCCAGCGACGCGCAGCATGCGCTTCAAATGGCGCGGGATGTTTACACGCGCCGCCAGGAAGGCGTGAGCATCTGGGTGGTGCCGTCGGCCGCGATCGCGGCGAGCGACCCTGGCGACAAGGGGGAGTTCTTCGATCCGGCGGCCGACAAGATTTACCGCCACCCGACCTTCTACGAAATCCCGGACGAAGTGGGGCACATGTGATGGACGCCAGCACTGCCGTATCCACCGCACCGACGGACTACCTGCTGCACCTGGCCGACAATGCCCTGATCCTCGGTCAGCGCAACGCCGAATGGTGCGGACATGGCCCCATCATCGAGGAAGACCTGTCCATGGCCAACAACAGCCTGGACCTGATTGGCCAGGCCCGGTTGCTGTACCAGTACGCAGCCCAGCAGCGAGGCCAGGGTGCGACCGAGGACAGCCTGGCGTACTTCCGCGACGTCCCCGATTTTCGCAACTACACCCTGGTGGAGTTGCCACACACCCCGCCCCTAGCCGCTCCGGCCCGCGCGGATCGCGACTACGCCACGACGATCGTGCGCAACTTCCTCTACAGCGCCCTGATGGTGCTGGTTTGGGAACGCCTGAAGGCTTCGCCCGATGCACAACTGGCCGCCATCGCTGCCCGGTCGCTGAAGGAAGTTCACTACCATCTGCGCCACTCGCGCGACTGGCTGGTGCGATTCGGCGATGGCACCGATGAATCCCATGCCCGCGCCCAGGCCGCGCTGGATCATCTGTTCCCCTATACGGCGGAGTTCTGGACCGCCAGCCCGGCCGAGACGGCCGCCCAGGCTTCGGGCACCGGCGTGGATGTGGCTGAACTGCGCGCCGACTGGACCGCCCTGGTGGACGACGCCCTGGCCGAGGCCACGCTGACTCGCCCGGTCCCCGGCGGCTATATCACCCAAGGCAAACAAGGTGTGCACTCGGAACACCTCGGGTTCGTCCTTGCGGAAATGCAGAGCCTGGCGCGCGCCCACCCTGGTGCCACCTGGTAAGCCGGCGGCCCTGCAGCGATGAACACCCCAGCCTCTTCGCATTCGTCCACGCAAGCCGAGGTCTGGGCCGCGTTGGATCCGTTGACCGACCCGGAGATCCCGGTGATCACGCTGCGCGAGATGGGCATCCTGCGCGAGGTGCGACAAGGCGGGGACGGTGTGACCGAAGTGGTGATCACGCCCACGTACAGCGGGTGTCCGGCCATGGGCCAGATCGAGGACGACGTGCGCGCCGCTCTCGCAGCCGCCGGCATGCCCGCGCGGGTGGTGACGCAACTTGCGCCCGCCTGGACGACCGACTGGATGAGCGAGGTGGCCCGCGAAAAACTGCGCGCCTACGGCATCGCGCCACCGCAGTGTGCCAGCCATGCACCCGCTGGCGGCTCAGCCGTGGTGCGCTTTGCGGGCAGGTCGCCCTCGGCCACGGATGTGCCCTGCCCCCGATGCGGCTCATCCAGCACCACCGAGATTTCCCACTTTGGCTCCACAGCCTGCAAGGCGCAATACCGCTGCCTCGATTGCATGGAACCGTTCGACTACTTCAAACCCTATTGATCCGACAGGAAGGAGACGCGCATCCGGCGCGAAACAACATGTCCGCAGCTCCCCGTTTCCATGAACTTTCCGTCGCCCGCGTCAACCCCGAAGCCGCCGGTTCCGTCGCGATCGCGCTGGCCATTCCCGAGCCATTGCGCGAGACCTTCGCCTTCCAGCCAGGGCAGTTCCTCACCCTGCGGTCACAGATCGATGGGCAGGACGTTCGGCGCAGCTACTCGATCTGTTGCGCCCAGAGCCACCTCGCTAGGGAAGGGGAACTGGAAATCGGCATTCGCCCGATGGACGGTGGCGTCTTCTCGAACTGGGCGGCGACCCGGCTGAAGCCCGGCGATACGCTGGCGGTGATGCCGCCCGATGGTCGCTTCACTTCGAAGCGGCCCCGCGCGCTGCACCGAGTCGGTTTTGCCGCCGGTTCAGGCATCACGCCGATCCTCTCCATCATGGCCAGCACGCTGGAAGATCAGCCCAACTCGAAGTTCACCCTGGTCTACGGCAACCGGCGCATGGACAGCGTGATGTTCAACGAGGCTCTGCAGGATCTCAAGGACCGCTACCCGGATCGGCTGACGCTGATCCACATTCTGTCGCGCCAGGCCCAGGAAGTGGACCTGCTGCAGGGGCGGATCGACGGCGACAAGGTGCGCGCGATCATCGCCTCCCTGCTGCCGGTCGGTAGCATGGACGAGGTCTTCATCTGCGGACCCGAGGCCATGATCGAGGCCACGGAATCGGCGCTGCTCGAGGCAGGTGTGCCGCGTGAACGTGTGCACACCGAGCGCTTCACCTCGCCCACATTGGAGAGCCTGACGCCCGACGCACGCAAGGCCGCCATGCAGAGTCACGCACCGGTTGCCGAGGGCTCGGTCGCGCTCACCGTGGTGCTGGATGGCAAGCCCCACGAAATGCGGATGAACCCCGACCAGCACGTCCTTGACGTGGCCCTGGCAGCCGGCCTGGACCTTCCCTATTCGTGCCGCGGCGGCGTGTGCTGCACCTGCCGCGCCAAGGTCCTTCAAGGCGGCGTGCAGATGGACCGGAATTTCACGCTGGAATCCTGGGAGACCGACAAAGGTTTTGTGCTCAGTTGCCAGGCCCGACCGACCAGCGAGCGTCTGGTGGTGAGCTACGACGAGCGCTGAAGCGCGCCAGGCCCGGTCAGCAACCTGACGTCTCAGGCCAGGCACAAAAAAAGCCCCGCATTGCGGGGCTTTTTCATGTCGAGTGCGTCCCGGCTCAGAAGCGCCAGCCCAAGCCAACACCCAGGAGCAAGGGGTTCACATTGAGGCTACCCGAGTTGACACCGCCGACATAGACGTCGGTCCCCATCCAGACCTTCTTCAGATCCAGGTTGAGGTACATGTTGTCCTTGAGCGGAATGTCCACGCCAGCCTGCAAGGCGCCACCCCAACTGCTGTTGTTGATGGTGACACCGGCTGGCAGGCTGACACCGGAGAAATTCGTGTAATTGATACCCGCGCCGACATAAGGCTTCACCGGCAGGCCGTCGAAGTGGTACTGCAACAGGAGCGTCGGCGGCAAGACCTTGATCGAACCGATCGACGTGTTGCCGGCATTCACCGTCATTTTTTGGGGCCAGGTCAGGATCAACTCAGCTGCCACGTTCTTGTTGAAGAAGTAGCTGATGTCAACCTCAGGAATCCACTTGCTGTCCACGTTCAGATCCAGCGCGGTTGCGACGCCGGACGTGCTGTTGTAGGTGTCAACGTACACAGCACGCGCACGCACCATCCAGGGACCTTCGGTCTTCTGTGCCTGTTGCGCAAGAGCAGCGCCAGAGGCAAGGGTGCAGAGCACGGCGGCGGCAATGATATGTTTCTTCACGATCAGCATCCAATCTTCAAAAATTAGGCCCGGGAAATCCCCGGACGCAATTGGAATTTGGACCACCCGCCGCTCGTTTGACAAAAATCAAACACTCGCCGGCTCATCGCCCGCCGACACAACAGTTTGAGCCAGATCAAACCGCCACAGCGGCTTCGTTGCGAGCCCGCGACAAAGCCGCGTGCCCGCATGACCGTCTCAGACGGCCGCCAGGGCTTGATCGAGGTCGGCCAGAAGGTCGTCGATATGCTCGATGCCGATCGACAGACGAACCATGTCCGTGCTCACACCGGCTTTTTTGAGTTCGTCCGGATTGAGCTGGCGGTGGGTGGTGGAGGCCGGGTGACAGGCCAGCGACTTGGCATCACCGATATTGACGAGCCGGGTGAACAATTGAAGCGCATCCTGGAAATGTGCACCGGCGGCAATGGCGTCGGCCGCCCTAAGCCCAAAACTGATGATGCCCGACGCACGGCCGCCCATGTATTTCTGCACCAGGGCGTGATCCTTGTGGTCTGGCAAGCCGGCGTAATTGACCCAGCCCACTTTGGGATGATTCGTCAGGTGACTCGCCACCTTGACGGCGTTTTCGCAGATGCGGTCCATGCGCAGCGCGAGGGTCTCGACACCCTGCAGGATCTGAAACGCATTCATGGGAGAGAGCGCCGCTCCCATGTTGCGGAGGGGAACAACGCGTGCGCGCCCAATGTAGGCTGCCGGGCCCAGCGCTTCGGTATAGACCACGCCGTGGTAGCTCACGTCGGGCTCATTCAGTCGTTTGAAGCGGGCTTTGTGTTCGGACCAGGGAAACTTGCCGCTGTCGACAATCGCACCGCCGATGCTGGTGCCGTGGCCGCCCAGGTACTTGGTGAGCGAATGCACCACGATGTCGGCGCCATGCTCGAACGGACGGCACAGGTACGGGCTGGTGACCGTGTTGTCCACGATCAGCGGCACCCCGGCTGCATGGGCCACGGCCGCGAGGGCGCCGATATCGGTCACGTTGCCCAGCGGATTGCCCACGGATTCGCAGTAGACCGCCTTGGTGCGCTCGTCGATCAGCGCGGCAAAAGCGGCCGGGTCGCGCGGATCGGCAAAACGCACCGTGATGCCCATCTGTGGAAAGGTATGGGCAAACAGGTTATAGGTTCCGCCGTACAGCGTGGATGCTGAAACGATGTTGTCCCCCGCCTCGGCGATTGTCTGGATCGCATAGGCGATGGCGGCCATGCCGGATGCCACCGCCAGTGCGCCGATGCCGCCTTCCATCGCCGCCAGTCGCGCTTCGAGCACGCCGTTGGTCGGGTTCATGATGCGGCTGTAGATGTTGCCCGGTACCTTCAGGTCAAATAGGTCGGCGCCGTGCTGGGTGTTGTCGAAGGCATAGGCCACCGTCTGGTAGATCGGGACTGCGACGGCCTTGGTGGTGGGATCGGGGCTGTAGCCGCCGTGAACGGCAATGGTTTCGATTCTCATGAAGTCTCCTGTGATCGACGAAAAGGCAGCCAGGGATTGTGCGGCAGCACAGGCCGCGATGCGGCGTGCGCGCTCAGGGCCGCACCAGCGCCACGTTCGATTCCCCGGCCTGCAGCACGCCCAGGGCCTGGGCGGCCCCGCGGCTGAGGTCGAGGATGCGCCCGCGCGCATGCGGGCCGCGATCGTTGATACGGACCTCGATCTCCTGCCCGGTATCGAGGCGGCGCACCTTGATGCGCGTGCCGAACGGCAGTGTCGGGTGCGCCGCGGTCAGCGCATACATGTCGAAGCGCTCTCCGCTGGCGGTACGCCGGCCGTGAAACCGGCCACCGTACCAGGATGCCGCGCCGCGGGCGATTTCCACGCCCTCGCTCAGCCCAGGTCCCGACGCAGAGGGCCCATCGGTCTGACCGGCCACATCCTCCTCTGCATCCGGAACCGACAAGACCGTGTCGAGCGAATAGATCGACGAAGCTTCCGTATCGCCCTGAGCCCAAGCGGTGGGGAGATGGATGTCCGCAAATGACGGCCCAGCCACAAAAAGTGCGGCCAGGCTCGCCAGCAGGCCGGTCGCAGCGCCGCGGCCCACCCGCTTGAGCCCCGCATGCATCGTCGTGCTCATGCCAGGCCCAGCCGCCTGACGATCTCTGTCGTCGCGGCGCTCTGGTTCATGGTGTAGAAATGCAGGCCCGGTGCACCGGCGCGCACCAGCTGCTCGCACAGCGCGGTGACCACATCCAGCCCGAACGCACGGATCGACGCGGTGTCGTCGCCGAAACCCTGCAGCCGCAGACGGATCCAGCGCGGGATCTCGGCGCCGCAGGCGTCTGAAAAACGCATGAGCTGGGTGGAGCTGATGATCGGCATGATGCCGGGAACCACCGGCGCGTCTACGCCCATGCGGGCCGCCTCGTCCACGAAGCGGACATACGCATCGGCGTTGTAAAAGTACTGGGTGATCGCAGAGTTCGCACCGGCCCGTACCTTGGTGGCGTACGCCCGCAGGTCCGCCTCGGCGGAGCGCGACTGCGGATGGATCTCCGGATAGGCCGCCACCTCGATGTGAAAGTCGCCTCCGGTTTCAGCGCGGATGAAAGCCACCAGGTCGCTGGCGTAGGCAAATTCGCCGCCCGCGCCATAGCCGCTGGGCAGGTCGCCACGCAAGGCCACCAGGCGCTTCACGCCCATGCCTTTGAGGGTTTGCAATTGCTCGCGCACCGAAGTGCGGGTGGCGCCCACGCAGGAGAAATGCGAGGCCGCGGCCACACCCTCGGCCAGGATGGCGCCCACCGCGGAAAAAGTGCCTTCCTGCGTGGAGCCTCCCGCACCATAGGTGACCGAACAGAACTGCGGCGACAGCGCGTACAACTTCTGGCGCACGCCGCGCAGCTTTTCCACGCCTTCGGGTGTCTTGGGTGGGAAAAATTCAAAACTCAGAGGCAGACGCACCCCGGTGGTGTCCTTCTCGCCCTGGGGCATCCCGGCTTCGCTCATGGCCATATCGTGCCTCCTTCCATTCATTCATCGGACCGCTTGCGGGCCCAGACAAAAAACTCGCGGTTGCCGTCGCCGCCGGCGATCGGGCTGTCAAACCAGCCGGCCACCGTCAACCCGAGCGACTCGCAGGCGTCACGAATGCGCCGCTCGACCACCGCGTACAGCGCGGGATCGCGCACGATGCCGCCCTTGCCCACCTGACCTGGCTGCAGCTCGAATTGCGGTTTGACCAGCGCCAGCAGGTTGCCACCCGTCTTCAGGAATGGCACCAGTGCCGGCAGCACCAGGGTCAATGAAATGAACGACAGATCACCGGTCACGAAGTCGAATTCTGGCTCAGAACCAGCCTCTCCCAGCGTCGACTGCTCGTCATCAGCGATCAAATCAGAAGCATCCAGTTCGCGCGCATTGACGCCTTCAATGCAGGTCACTCGTTCGTCAGCGCGGATGTTCGGATGCACCTGATTCGAGCCGACGTCGACGCCGACCACGTGGGCAGCCCCATGCTGCAACAGGCAGTCGGTGAACCCCCCGGTGGACTGGCCGATGTCCATGCAGCGCAAACCAGCCACCTGAAGCCCGGTGGATTTGAGCGCCCCTTCGAGCTTGAGCCCGCCCCGTGACACATAGCGCGCCTCTGCCGTGTCCAGCAGCTCGATCTGCGCGTCACCGGGCACCTCGTCGCCGTTCTTGGCGATACGCTTCCAGGGCGAGCCGGCATCGAGCCGCCACTGCACGCCAGCGGCAATCAGCCGCTGGGCCTGCGAGCGCGAAGTGGCCAGGCCGCGTTCGCCCAGAAGCTGGTCGATGCGCATGCGGCTCAATAACGGTAGGTGTCGGGCTTGTACGGGCCCTGCTTGGGCACACCGATGTAGGCGGCCTGCTCGTCCGACAGCTCGGTCAGCATCGCGCCGACCTTCTTCAGGTGCAGCCGGGCGACCTTCTCGTCCAGGTGCTTGGGCAACACGTAGACCTTGCCGATTTCGTAGTAATCGCTGTGGGTGAACAGCTCGATCTGCGCAATCGTCTGGTTGGCGAAGCTCGACGACATGACGAAGCTCGGGTGCCCGGTGCCACAGCCCAGGTTCACCAGCCGGCCCTTGGCCAGCAGGATGATCTTCTTGCCGTCCGGGAAGATCACGTGGTCCACCTGCGGCTTGATCTCTTCCCACTGGCAATCGGCCAGCGCCTCCACTTCGATCTCGTTGTCGAAGTGGCCGATGTTGCAGACAATGGCCTGGTCTTTCATCGCCGCCATGTGGGCACGGGTGATGACCCCCTTGTTGCCGGTGGCGGTGACGAAGATGTCCGCATGGGCGGCCGCGTAGTCCATGGTGACCACGCGATAGCCTTCCATGGCCGCCTGCAGCGCGTTGATCGGGTCGATCTCGGTCACCCAGACCTGCGCCGAGAGCGCCCGCAGCGCCTGGGCCGAACCCTTGCCCACGTCGCCATAGCCGGCCACACAGGCCACCTTGCCGGCGATCATCACGTCGGTGGCGCGCTTGATGCCGTCCACCAGCGATTCGCGGCAGCCGTAGAGGTTGTCGAACTTGCTCTTGGTCACCGAGTCGTTCACGTTGATGGCGCGGAACAGCAGCGAGCCCTTGGCCGACATTTCCTTCAGGCGGTGCACGCCGGTCGTCGTTTCCTCGGTCACCCCGATGATCTGGGCGGCCTTGCGGCTGTACCAGGTCGGGTCGACGGCCAGCTTGGCGCGAATGGACGCGAACAGGATGCGCTCTTCCTCGCTATGGCCGTCGCCCGCGACCAGCGACGCATCCTTCTCGGCACGCTTGCCCAGGTGCATCAGCAGCGTGGCGTCGCCGCCGTCGTCCAGGATCATGTTCGGGCCTTCGCCCTCGCTGCCGGCCGCACCGAAGTCGAAGATGCGGTGGGTGTAGTCCCAATAGTCGGCCAGCGTCTCGCCCTTGACGGCGAACACCGGCGTGCCGCTGGCGGCAATGGCGGCGGCGGCATGGTCCTGCGTGGAGTAGATGTTGCAGCTGGCCCAGCGCACCTGGGCGCCCAGCGCCTGCAGCGTCTCGATCAGCACCGCGGTCTGGATCGTCATGTGCAGGCTGCCGGTGATGCGCGCGCCCTTGAGCGGCTGCTTCGCAGCAAATTCCTCGCGGATGGCCATCAGGCCGGGCATTTCGGTTTCGGCGATGCGGATTTCCTTGCGGCCCCAGTCGGCAAGCGACAGGTCGGCAATGGCGCAATCGGAAAAGACAGGGGTATCGAGTCGGGCGTTCATGGTGGGCTCCAAAGCACGTTCAGAAAAAGCCACTGAGGGGGAAAAGACAGGCTCACCGCACACTTCAGTGGATGAGCGTCGTTGCATGAATGGGTTCCGAGCCTCACGCCCCGCACAAAAGGGGACGCTGCAACGCTCCTCGGAACGATGGATTATAGAAGCAGGCGGCAAATCCCCGCTCGCCGGTAAAATCCGCGCTCCGGCCGGCTGCCGCTGAACTCGCGCTCGCCGGTCCGGCCGCTTGTCCGCCGGGGCGCGCCCGCCCCCACCCTCACGTTCTGGAATTCCTGTGTCCTACGCCTCCGAAACCCGGCGCCGCCGCACCTTTGCCATCATTTCCCACCCCGACGCCGGCAAGACCACGCTGACCGAGAAGCTGCTGCTGTTCTCCGGTGCGATCCAGATCGCCGGCAGCGTGAAGGCGCGCAAGGCCAGCCGCCACGCCACCAGCGACTGGATGGAGATCGAGAAGCAGCGCGGTATTTCGGTGGCCTCGTCGGTGATGCAGATGCTGTACCGCGAGCACGTCATCAACCTGCTCGACACCCCCGGCCACAAGGACTTCAGCGAGGACACCTACCGCGTGCTGACCGCCGTCGATTCGGCGCTGATGGTGATCGACGCGGCCAACGGCGTGGAAGCGCAGACCCGCCGGCTGATCGAAGTCTGCCGCCAGCGCGACACGCCCATCATCACCTTTGTCAACAAGATGGACCGCGAGGTGCGCGACCCTCTGGACATCCTGGACGAGGTGGAGCGCGAACTCGGCATGCCCTGCGTGCCCATGACCTGGCCGGTGGGACAAGGCAAGACCTTCGGTGGCATCGTGAACCTTCGCACCCAGGCCATGACGGTGTTCGAATCCGGCAGCGAACGCCGCCCGCAAGACTTCGAAACCGTGCCGCTGGCCGACCCGTCCTCCCTGAAGGCCCGCTTCGGCCACGACTGGGAAACTGCCATGGAGAGCATGGAACTGGCCACCGGCGCCTCGCCGGCCTTCGACCGCGAGGCCTTCCTGGCCGGCAAGCAGACGCCGGTGTTCTTCGGCTCCGGCGTGAACAACTTCGGGGTCATGGAGGTGCTGGACGCGCTGGTGGATCTGGCGCCGTCGCCCGGCCCGCGCAAGAGCGCGCTGGTCGTCAACAAGCAGCCGGTGGAAAAAACCGTGTTGCCCGACGACGAAGGCTTCTCCGGCGTGGTGTTCAAGGTGCAGGCCAACATGGACGCCAACCACCGCGACCGCATCGCTTTTGTGCGCGTGGCCTCGGGCAAGTACATGCCGGGCATGAAGCTCAAGGTGCAGCGCTCCGCCAAGGAGCTGCGGCCGACGTCTGTGGTCACCTTCATGTCGCAGCGCCGTGAGGCCGTCGAGGAGGCCTACGCCGGCGACATCATCGGCTTCACGACCCATGGCGGCGTGCAGCTCGGCGACACCATCACCGACGGCGCCAGCCTGCAGTTCACCGGCCTGCCCTTCTTCGCGCCCGAGCTGTTCATGACCGTGATCCTGAAGAACCCGCTGCGCACCAAGCAGCTGCAGACCGGGCTGGAGCAGCTCGGCGAGGAAGGCGCGATCCAGGTTTTCAAGCCCGAAGTCGGCGGCCCCATGCTGCTGGGCGCGGTGGGCCAGCTGCAGTTCGAGGTGGTGCAACACCGCCTGAAGAGCGAATACGACTGCGACGTGCGCCTGGAAGGCTGCCAGTACACCGGCGCGCGCTGGATCACCGCCGACACGCCCGCCGAGCTGCGGGAGTTCACCAACGCCTACCCGCAACGCCTGGCGCTGGACGCCGCCAACACCCTGGCCTACCTCTGCACCAGCCCCTACGACGTGCGGCTGGCACAGGAGCGCTTCCCGAAGATCCATTTCCACCCGCTTCGGGAGCACGCCGGGCTGGCGCTGGGCAGCGCGGCCTGAGCCACACCATGCGTGCGTTGAACGAACTCCCCCGCACCGTGGCTGCCGGCATGCACACGGTGTTCAGCGACATCGACGACACGCTGACCACCGATGGCCAGCTCGTGCCACAAGCCTACGTGGCGCTGGACACCTTGCGCCGCGCCGGCCTGCGCGTCATCCTCATCACGGGGCGCCCAGCGGGGTGGTGCGACCACATCGCCCGCATGTGGCCGGTTGACGCGGTCATCGGGGAAAACGGCGCCTTCTACTACTGGCACGATCCGGTCGAACGCAAGCTCCAGTGCCGCCATCTGCTGGACACGGTGGCCCGCCAGACCAATACCGAACGGCTCGCGGCCGTGCGCGACACCATCCTGCGCGAGGTGCCTGGCTGTGCCGTGGCGTCTGACCAGTTCTGCCGCCTGTACGACCTGGCCATCGATTTCTGTGAAGACGTCCCCGCCCTTGCGGATGCCGACGTGGATCGGATCGTCGCTCTGATGGAAGCGGCCGGCATGACAGCGAAGGTCAGTTCCATCCACGTCAACGGCTGGTTCGGCCAGTACGACAAGCTCAGCATGGCGCATCTGCTCATGCGCGAGCGTTACGGCCTGGAGCTGTCGCGGGAGCGAGAAAAGTGCATGTTCGTCGGGGATTCGCCGAATGACGCCCCGATGTTTGCCTACCTGCCGCATGCGGCCGGCGTCGCCAATGTGGCGGCGTTTGCAGGCCGGATGCTTCATTTCCCCAGCTACGTCGCGCCGTCGCGCGGCGGCGCCGGATTTGCCGAGGTGGCGCAAGCCTTGCTGACCGCTCGCCAGCGCTGACTCGACTACTGCGGCTTGGCCAGCCCGAGCTTCTCGACCAGCGCCTTTTCCTTCACAAACGTCTCCTGCGCGAACTTCTGGTACTGCGCGCTGCTCATGTACATGGGCACCATGTCATAGCGCTTGAGTGCGGTGATGTAGCTTTCCTGTTCCATGGCCTGCTTGAAGGCATCATGCAGGCGTTTCACGACGGCCGGCGGTGTGCCCTTGGGGGCGCCAATGCCGAACGGCGAGTTCTGCACCAGGTCCAGGCCCAGCTCCTTGAGCGTGGGCGCGTCGGGGAACTTGGCCAGGCGCTCGGCGCCCCAGGTGTTCAGCACGCGCAGCTTGCCAGCCTCCACCTGCGGCGCGAAGCCGGTGGAATCGGCCGCGGCCATGATGTTGCCGCCCAGGATGGACTGCATCAGGTCGGCGCTGCCCTTGTAGGGCACATGCAGCAATTCCAGGTTCAGCTTCTGCGCGATCAGCTCCATGGTCAAGTGCGGGCTGGTCATGGTGCCCGTGGAGCCGTAAGTCAGCTTGCCCGGGTTGGCCTTGGCCCAGGCGACGAAATGCGTCCAAGTCTTGAGTTGCGAATCGGCGGGCACGACGAGGCCGAAGGCGTAGCCGGTGACATTGAGCACATAGGTGATGTCCTTCACCGGGTCCCAGTTGATCTTGGTGGTGTAGGGCAGGCGGAACACGCCCAGTGGTATCTGGGCGACGGTGTAGCCGTCCGCCGGGGCGGACTGCAGGGCCTGCGCCGGCAGTGTGCCGCCGGCGCCAGGCTTGTTCTCCACGATCACCGGCTGACCCAGGATCTTGCTGGCGTTGTCGGCCAGCGAACGCATGGTGATGTCGGTCGGCCCACCGGCGGGAAAGGCAATGATCAGCTTGATCGGCTTGGCCGGGAAGGCCTGTGCGCGGGCCGTGAGGGCGGGTCCGACCAGCGTGGCGGCGGCGAGTTGGACAATATGGCGGCGTTTCATGGGGTTCTCCTGATCGAATGGCTGTCGTGTACCCCATTCAACCGGAACCCGGCCCCGAAAGCCATCTGGAAAGCCCTGACACACTGTCACCCAGGTTCCAGCCCCGGATCTTGATCAAAAACAGGCAAATCCCAGCGTCGAACGGTCTCAATTAGCTATAACTATCATAGCGATCAACGCCGCGCCAACAACGGCGCCAGCGCCACCCCGGTGTGCGTGCCCGCGCGCACGACGTCCTCGGGCGTGGCAGCCGCGACGATGCGCCCGCCGGCCTGGCCGCCGTCGGGGCCAAGGTCGATGATCCAGTCAGCCTCGGCGATGACATCCAGGTCGTGCTCAATCACCACCACGCTGTGGCCGCCGTCGACCAGGCGGTGCAGCACACGGATGAGCTTGTCGACGTCGGCCATGTGCAGGCCCACCGTGGGCTCGTCCAGCACGTAGAGGGTGTGCGGCGCCTTCTGGCCGCGCCGCGTCACGTCGTCGCGCACCTTGGACAGCTCGGTGACAAGCTTGATGCGCTGCGCCTCGCCGCCCGAGAGCGTGGGTGAGGGCTGGCCCAGCGTCAGGTAGCCCAGGCCCACATCTTTCAGCAGCTGCAGCGGGTGACTGATGGCGGGCAGGGAGGCAAAGAAGTCCACCGCCTCGTCCACCTCCATCTGCAGGATGTCGCCGATGCTCTTGCCGCGCCAGGTGACGGCCAGCGTCTCGGGGTTGAAGCGGGCGCCGTGGCAGGTCTCGCACAGCACCTTCACATCGGGCAGAAAGCTCATGGCGATGGTACGGATGCCCTGGCCTTCGCAGCCCGGGCAGCGGCCCTCGCCGGTATTGAAGCTGAAGCGCCCGGGCCCATAGCCGCGCGCCTTGGCCTCCAGCGTCTCGGCGAACAACTTGCGGATGGTGTCCCAGAAGCCGATGTAGGTGGCGGGGCAGCTGCGCGGCGTCTTGCCGATGGGGGTCTGATCGACTTCCAGCACGCGGTCGATGGTCTCGAATCCCGTCAGGCCGGTGCAGCCGGTGAGCGCGGGAAACTGCCCGGCGGCCATGGCGTCGCGGCCGGCCCGGGTGGCGCGCTGCGTCACCAGCGCCTGGACGCTGGCGAGCAGCACGTCGCGCGCCAGCGTGGATTTGCCGGAGCCGGACACGCCGGTGACGGCAACCAGGCGCTGGAGCGGCACGGCCGCGCTGACGTTTTGCAGGTTGTGGAGGTTGGCCCCGTGCAGGGCCAGCCAGCGAATGGCGTCATCTTTCTGGCTTCTTTTGCCGGTTTCCAACGTCGATTGGTCTTTTATTGCTTCACTTTCAGGAGCAATCTCCGTCACCGGCCGGCGTGCCTGCAGCGGGTGCTTCATGGCGTGCAGCAGGTAGCGCCCGGTCTGGGAATCGCTGGCGCCGGTGATGTCTTTCACGGTGCCCTCGGCGACCAGCCGCCCGCCACGCTTGCCGGCGCTGGGGCCGATGTCGATGATGTGGTCGGCACGGCGGATGGTGTCTTCGTCGTGCTCCACCACCACCAGCGTGTTGCCCTTGTCGCTGAGGGTCTTCAGCGCGTTCAACAGGATCCGGTTGTCGCGCGCATGCAGGCCGATGGTCGGCTCGTCGAGCACATAGCACACGCCTTGCAGGTTGCTGCCGAGCTGCGCCGCCAGGCGGATGCGCTGGGCCTCGCCGCCGCTGAGCGTGGGCGCGCCGCGGTCCAGCGTGAGGTAGCCCAAGCCGACTTCTTCGAGGAATTCCAGTCGGCTTTTGATCTCGGGCACCAGGTCGCGGGCGATCTCGCGGTCGCGGCCAGCCAAGGCCAGCGTGTCCACCCATTGGCGGATGTCCGTGACGGCCAGGCGCGCCAGGTCGGTGATGCCCTTGCCGGCAGCACCCGGCAGCACCCCGTCGCCGAACCGCACGGCGCGCGCCGTCGCGTTCAGCCGTGTGCCCTGGCAGGTCGGGCACACCATGTCGGTGACGTCTTCGGCTTCGGGCTCGGCAAAGGTCTGCTCGCGGCCTTTGTTGTGGTCGTCGTCGCGCACCGAGTCATCGAACACCTTGCGCTGCTCTTTCGTCAGTTTCACGCCGGTGCCCACACAGTCCGGGCACCAGCCGTGCTTGCTGTTGTAGGAGAACAGCCGCGGGTCGAGCTCCGCGTAGCTCGTGCTGCACACCGGGCAGGCGCGCAGCGTGGAAAAGGCCAGCAACTTGCCAATGCCCGCCGTAGGCGAGCCTGCCTGCATGGCTGCGCGCAGGCCGTGCAGGTCGCTCAGCACATGGACCACGCCCTTGCCGTGCTCCAGGGCGCGCGCCAGCGCATCGCGCAGCAAGGTCTCGTTCTCGGGCTTGATGTCCAGGCTCAAGACCGGCAGCTCGATGGTGTGTTCCTTGAAGCGGTCGATGCGCGGGAAGCCGGTGGTCGGCAGGAAGTGGCCGTCCACGCGCAGGTGGGTGTAGCCGCGCGGGCGGGCCCAATCGGCCAGCTCCGTGTAGACGCCCTTGCGGTTCATGACCAGCGGCGCCAGCAGGCCGATGTGCTGCCCGCGAAACTGCGTCATCAGCTGCGCGGCGATGCGCTCCGGCGTCTGCGGCTGCACCGCCGCGCCGTCATGGATGCAATGCTGCACGCCGAGCTTCACATACAGCAAGCGCAAGAAATGCCAGACCTCGGTGGTGGTACCCACCGTGCTCTTGCGCCCGCCGCGCGACAGGCGCTGCTCGATCGCGACCGTCGGCGGGATGCCATACACGGCGTCCACCTCGGGCCGGCCGGCCGGTTGCACGATGCTGCGCGCGTAGGCGTTCAGGCTCTCCAGATAGCGGCGCTGGCCCTCGTTGAACAGGATGTCGAACGCCAGCGTGGACTTGCCCGAGCCGCTGACCCCCGTGACCACGCTGAACTGGCCGCGCGGGATGTTGACGCTGAGCGACTTGAGGTTGTGCTCGCGGGCATTGATGATCTGGATGGCGTTGTCGGCCCCCGTCGCCTGGCGGCGCGCGCGGGCGATCAGTTGCAGCGGCACGCCTTCTTCCGCGCGGTGGCTGCCCATGCCAAGCGCCCGGTCGTACTCGCGCAGGGCCTGGCCCGTGTGAGAAGTGGCGTGCAGGCGCACCTCCTCGGGCGTGCCCTGGGCGACGATCAGGCCGCCGGCGTCGCCGCCTTCGGGGCCGAGGTCGATCAGCCAGTCGCTGGCGCGGATCACGTCGAGGTTGTGCTCGATCACCACCAGCGAATGCCCGGCATCCAGCAGCTTGCGCAGGGCGCGCATGAGCTTGGCGATGTCGTCGAAGTGCAGCCCGGTGGTGGGCTCGTCAAACAGGAACAGCGTGCCTTTGCGCGCCGTGGGCTGGCGGCTGGCACTGGCGCTCTTTGCCGCCTCCGCCAGAAAGCCGGCAAGCTTCAGGCGCTGCGCCTCGCCGCCCGACAACGTCGGCACCGGCTGGCCCAGCTTGACGTATTCCAGCCCAACATCGACGATGGGCTGCAGCGCGCGGATCACCTCGCGGTCGTTGGCGAACACCGCTGCGGCCTCGCTGACGGTCAGGTCCAGCACGTCGGCCACGTTCATCACGCGCGGATGCACCGCGCCCAGCGGCTGGCGTTCGACAGTGATCTCCAGGATTTCGGGCCGGTAGCGTTTGCCGTCGCAGTCCGGACAGCGCAGGTAGACATCGCTGAGGAACTGCATCTCCACGTGTTCGAAGCCCGAACCGCCACAGGTCGGGCAGCGCCCGTCGCCGCTGTTGAAGCTGAATTTGCTCGCGGTGTAGCCGCGCTGGCGTGACAGCGGCGCGGTGGCAAAGATCTCACGGACGGCATCCCAGGCGCCGACGTAGCTCACCGGGTTCGAGCGCGCGGTCTTGCCGATCGGTGACTGGTCCACGAACACCGCCTCCGACAGGTGGTCCGCGCCCAGCAGCCGGTCGTGTGCCCCGGGGGTTTCCGTGGCCTTGCCGAAGTGCCGCATCAGTGCCGGGGCCAGCACGTCCTGGATCAAACTGGACTTGCCGGAGCCGCTGACACCCGTGACGCAGACCAGGCGCTGCAGCGGGATTTCGACGGTCACGTTCCGCAGGTTGTGCTCGCGCGCGCCCTCAAGGATGAGACGCGGCGTGTGGTCGGTCACCATGCGCTTGAAGCCCATCCCGACCTGTTTGCGGCCCCCAAGGTAGGCGCCGGTCAGCGTGTCGGCGCTGCGCAGCGCCTCGGTCGTGCCGTCGAACACGATCTGTCCGCCGCGCTCGCCCGGGCCAGGGCCCATGTCGATCATGCGGTCGGCCGCCAGCATCACAGCCGGGTCGTGCTCCACCACCACCAGCGTGTTGCCGGCATCGCGCAGGCGCTGCATGGCCTTGATGATGCGGTGCATGTCGCGCGGATGCAGGCCGATGCTGGGCTCGTCCAGCACGAACAACGTGTTCACCAGCGAGGTGCCCAGGGCCGTGGTCAGGTTGATGCGCTGCACCTCGCCACCGCTCAGCGTGCGGCTCTGGCGGTCCAGCGTGAGGTAGCCGATCCCGACGTCGCACAGGTACTTCAGCCGGGTGGTGATCTCTTCGAACAACAGCTTCAGCGCTTGCGTTTCTCCCTCGTTGGCCACGACGTTGGGCACCTGGGTCATCGACTCGAAGAAGCGGCGCAGGCGGTCCAGTGGCAGCAGCATCAGGTCATGCAGACACAGGCCCGGCAGGGCCTCCAGCTGGGCGCGGGGCCAGGCAACCCCTTCAGGCATGAAGCGCTTTGGTGGCTCCATCACCGCGTCGGCATCGGCCTTCGAACCGATGCGCCAGAGCAGGCTCTCGGTCTTCAGGCGCGCGCCGCCGCAGGTGCCGCAGGGCGTGTAGCTGCGGTACTTGGACAGCAGCACCCGGATGTGCATCTTGTAGGACTTGGTCTCCAGGTATTCGAAGAAGCGCTTGACGCCGTACCAGTGCTGGTTCCACTTGCCGTTCCAGTTCGGCGACCCCTGGATGACCCAGTGCTGCTGCTCGGGCGTGAGCTTGTTCCAGGGGGTGTCTCGCGGAATGCCGGCGGTCTCGGCATGGCGCATCAGGTCGTCCTGGCATTCCTTCCAGGCTGGGGTCTGCATCGGCTTGATCGCGCCGGCACGCAGGGTGAGCTTGTCGTTGGGAATCACCAGGCCGTAGTCCACGCCGATCACGCGGCCGAAGCCCCGGCAGGCCTCGCAAGCACCGACGGCCGAGTTGAACGAGAAGGCCGAGGGGATCGGATCGGTGTAGCGCAGGTCGCTGTCGGGGCAGTGCAGTCCCGACGAGAAGCGCCACAGCTCGGAATCCGACGATTCCGTGCCGGCGGGCATCACGTAGACGTTCAGTCGACCCGCGCCGCGCTTGAGCGCCACCTCGATCGCCTCGACCACACGGGCTTTTTCCACCTGCCCGATCCGGAAGCGGTCGGCAACCACGTCCAGCACCTTGACCACCCCCACGCTCCCCGCTGCGCGTGGTTCGCTGCCCCCCGAGGGGGCGCTCGCTTGTTTGGGGCGGCCCGGCACGGCGCTCGTACGCGGCCCGACCGGACGGACCTCTTCCCGCTCGGCCTGCACGCGGGTGAAGCCGCTGGCCGACAGCCACTGCTCCAGTTGTTCCGCGCTGGTGTTGGCCGGCAGTTCCACCGGAAAGGTCAACACCAGCCGCGGCTCGTCGCGTTCGGCGCTGCGCCGCAGCAATTCGGCGTAGATCGTCTCAGGCGTGTCGTGCCTCACCGGCTGCGCGGTCTGCCGGTCGAACAGCTGGCCCGAGCGCGCAAACAACAGCTTCAGGTGGTCGTTCAGCTCGGTCATCGTGCCCACGGTGGAGCGCGAGCTGCGCACCGGGTTGGTCTGGTCGATGGCGATGGCCGGCGGCACGCCTTCGATCTTGTCGACGGCGGGCTTGTCCATGCGGTCCAGGAACTGCCGCGCATAGGCCGAGAAGGTTTCGACGTAGCGGCGCTGCCCTTCTGCATATAGCGTGTCGAAGACCAGGCTCGATTTGCCCGAACCACTGGGACCCGTGACCACCGTCAGTTCGCCGGTGCGAATGTCGAGGTCAAGGTTCTTGAGGTTGTGCTGGCGCGCGCCGCGAATGCGGATCAATCCCTGGGTCATGCGGGGGGGTCTTTCTGGAAGCAGGCCAAAGATTCTAGGCACGGCGGCGATTTGTGTGCGCCAAGGGGGCATCCCGACGCCGGCGCACGAACGTAGAACTACGAATACCGGGGGCAGCGATCCGTTTCTACACTGGCGCACCCAAGGAGATCTCCGATATGAAATGGTTCCACACCTGTCTTTTGGCCGCCGCTGTCAGCTGGACGGCAGGCACGGCCCGCGCCCAGATCCTGATCGGCCAGACCGTCGGCCTCACCGGTCCGGTGGCGGCCACCGTCAAGGAGGCCGTGGACGGGGCAAAGCTGTACATCGATAGCGTCAATGCCAAAGGCGGGATTCGCGGTGAGAAGATCGAACTGGTCACCCTCGACGACAAGTTCGACCCCAAGATCGCCGCGGCCAACGCCAACACCCTGATTAACGAGAAGAACGTGGTGGCGTTGTTCCTCAACCGCGGAACGCCGCACACCGAGGCCATCATGCCGCTGCTGGAAAAGCACGGTGTGGCCCTGGTGGCACCGTCCACCGGCGCAATGCTGCTGCACAGCCCGGTGAACCGGTACATCTTCAACGTCCGGTCCAGCTACCAGCGCGAGGCCGCCAAGGCGGTGGCCCACCTGCACACTCTGGGCATCGACCGGATTGCGGTGGTGCACGTGGACGACTCGTTCGGGACCGATGCGCTGGAGGGCGCCAACAAGGGCTTTGCCAAGGCGAACCTCAAGCCCGTGGCGGTGGTCAAGGCCGACCGCAACAAGCCCGATTACCCGGCAATCGTCCCCGCGCTGGCCAAGACGACGCCGCAGGCCATCCTCTGGTTCGGTTCGGGAACGGCGGTGGCCGACGGCATCAAGGCGCTGCGTGCGGCAGGATCCGCGGCGCAAGTGGTCACGCTCTCGAACAACGCGTCCGCCGGCTTCATCAAGGCTTTGGGTGACGCCAGCCGGGGCGTCATCGTCACCCAGGTGTTTCCTTATGAGAAGTCGTTCTCCTACGGCATCGTGAAAGAAGCCCTGGAACTGGCCAAGGCCAAGGGACTAAATGAGATTTCCCCGGCGATCCTGGAGGGCTATGCCGCGGCCAAGGTGTTGATCGAAGCGCTTCGAAGAGCGTCACCGAACCCGACGCGGCAGAAGCTGCTGGCTGCGCTGGAGAGTCTGCAAAAATTCGATCTGGGGGGGCTGGAAATCAGCTACAGCCCGGACGACCACACCGGGCTGGACTTTGCCGACCTGTCGATCATCGGCAATGACGGAAAATTCAAGCGTTGATCGTCGTGATGCTCAGACCCGCAGCGCTTCGCGCAACTCGCGGGTCTTTTCCGGACCCAGCGCGTCGGTGATCTTCGGCAACAGCGCCAGAAGCTCGTCGTAGTCCATGCAACGCTCCACCGCCACATTGAGGCGGAATCCCCGCAGACCCAGCGTTGCGGTCAATCGGGTGGCCACCGGCCAGGCCTGACTGAACAGCTCCGACTTGTTCGCGGCTGGCAGCGCGGCACCGGGTGCGGCAGCCGCGCTAGGGACGGCACTGGCCGACGGCGGCTGTGCAGCAAGTGGCGCAGTCGGAGCGGGTGCCGCACCTTCAGCGGGAGCCAGAAAGCCAAGGGCCAGCAGATGGTCGATGTCGGTGGCCACGATGCCGAGCCCGGCCGTTGCCGCCAACACCTGATCCACCGTCTTCTTGCCGTCGAACAGGATCATGGCCGACCGTTGACGAGAGGTCAGCTGGGGCGAGCGCTCCTTCAGGGCCAGCTGACCGGCTTCTGTCTTGGCGTATTTCATGCTGAATGGCCCCCAAGTCTGCAAGCGCCAATATTGGCGACGAACTTATTTTGCCTGACTTGCGCCTGCCGCGGCAGAGGCTTTCGCTGCCGGCGCTTCGGCGGGCGCGTGGGTCGCCTCGGCGCCATGCTTTTCGCCACCCATGTCGATATCACCACCCTTGGACAAAATGAACAATGCCAGGCCCGCAAAGATGACAAAACCCACAGCAATTTTCCACATACCGTTTCTCCTGAAAAAAAAGACCCTCGCAAGGAGGGTCTGTCCAACACACCCGCACACGCGGTGCGGGTGAACCAAAACACCCAACTCAGTCGTTGGCGTAGATGTCAACGTCCTTCGTCTCCTTGACGAACAACATGCCGATCACGAAGGTCATGCCGGCGACGATGATCGGATACCACAGACCGTTGTACATGTTACCGGTCTGCGCCACGATGGCAAACGCCGTGGTGGGCAGCAGGCCGCCGAACCAGCCGTTGCCGATGTGATAAGGCAGCGACATGGAGGTGTAGCGAATCCGGG
Source organism: Candidatus Skiveiella danica (assembly GCF_022705245.1). Lineage (NCBI taxonomy): Bacteria > Pseudomonadati > Pseudomonadota > Betaproteobacteria > Burkholderiales > Comamonadaceae > Candidatus Skiveiella > Candidatus Skiveiella danica. The sequence goes on from NZ_JAKJEW010000029.1 coordinate 42,039, forward strand.
TCGGGAACATTTCCACCAACATGGCAGCGATCGGGCCGTACACCATGGTCACCAGGATCACGAGGTAGGTCAGGATACCAATGACCTTGACCTTGTCGAACTTGGCCATGTCGGCCTTCGGCGGATAGCCCGCGGCCTTCAGCGCATCCGCCACGGCCTTCTTGAACTCAGCGTCCTTGGCCTTCGCTTCCGCGGCGGGCAGGCCCTTGGAGCTGTAGCCCGTGATGGCCGTTTCGCCCACCTTGATCACGGCGGGTGCGCCAGCGGGGCCGGCAATGTTGTCGTAGCTCACCGAGGCGCCCGCCAGCACCTGCTTGGCGATGTCGCACGAGCTGGTGAACTTGACGGTGCCGGTCGGGTTGAACTGGAACGAGCACTCCTTGGCATCGGCCGTGACCGTCACCTTGTTCTTGGCCTGCGCGGCAGCCAGATCGGGGTTGGCGGCCTTGGTCAGCGCTTCGAACACCGGGAAGTAGGTCACCACGGCCAACAGGCAGCCGGCCATGATGATGGGCTTGCGGCCAATCTTGTCGGACCAAGCGCCGAAGACGATGAAGAAGGGCGTTCCGATGATCAGGGAGATCGCCACCATGATGTTGGCGGTCGCGCCATCAACCTTGAGCGCCTGGGTCAGGAAGAACAGGGCATAGAACTGGCCCGAATACCAGACGACGGCCTGGCCGGCGGTCAGACCGATGAGTGCCAGAATCACGATCTTCAGGTTTTTCCACTGACCGAAGGATTCGGACAGCGGCGCCTTGGAGGTCTTGCCTTCGGCCTTCATCTTGGCGAAGGCAGGCGACTCGTTCATGCTCAGGCGGATGTAGACCGACACGGCCAGCAGCAGGATCGAGACGATGAACGGAACGCGCCAGCCCCAGTCGGCAAAGGCGGCTTCGCCGATCACCGTCCGGGTGCCCAGAATGATCATCAGGGACAGGAACAGGCCCAGCGTCGCCGTGGTCTGAATCCAGGAGGTGTAGGCACCGCGCTTGCCCATGGGCGCATGTTCGGCCACATAGGTCGCCGCACCGCCGTACTCGCCACCCAGCGCCAGACCTTGCAGCATGCGCAGGGCAATCAGGATCACCGGGGCTGCGACGCCGATGGTGGCGTAATTCGGCAAGATACCCACGATGAACGTGGACAGGCCCATGATCAGGATGGTCACCAGGAACGTGTATTTGCGGCCGATCATGTCGCCGAGGCGTCCGAACACCAGCGCGCCGAATGGGCGCACGATGAAGCCGGCTGCGAACGCGAGCAGCGCGAAGATGAAGGCGGAACCTTCGTCGAGCCCGCTGAAGAACTGCTTGGCAATGATGGCTGCGAGCGAGCCGTAAAGGTAAAAGTCGTACCACTCGAACACGGTGCCGAGCGAGGAGGCGAAGATGACCTTCTTCTCCTCCGCGGACATCGGCCGTGCTGCCACGGCTGCTGTTTGTGAGCTTCTCATGAGGTTGTCTCCAATAGGTTCAATGAAGGACACCCGGACCGGTGTCTGCGGCGGACTATCAGAGGGGGGACTGACCGCAATCTGACGAATTTCTTGCAAAGGCTTACTTCAAGCTGTACGCATGCTTACGGCACAGGCGTTAACCCTTGCTTACTTTTTCTTGATGCGAAATTTGCACCAGAAACCACCTGAAACGAGAGGAGTCTGGATGCCGTTGACCTAGGGAAAGCCCTCATGTTTTATTGCATTCTGAGCCGGCTTGTGGTGTCTCACCCACGCCACGAGACCTCCATCAGAAGCGTAAGCACATGGTCAGTCCCAATTTACAAAATCGCCGCAATGTGCTTGTCGCACATATTTTTTGCCTATCATTTTTTCAATCAACCCTGAGGAGACCCACATGAGTGATCCGGTGGTCGACAAAATCCAGAAGAACCCCAAGTACCTGGAGCTTCGCAAGAAGCGCAGTGGCTTCGGCTGGTTCCTGACGCTGCTGATGATGGTCGTGTACTACGGCTACATCGCGCTGATCGCATTCAACAAGCCCTTTCTGGCCCAGCCCATCGGCGCAGGTGTCACCACCCTGGGCATCCCCATCGGCATGGGCGTGATCATCTTCACGATCGTGATCACCGGCATCTACGTGCGCCGCGCCAACAGCGAATTCGACGCACTGACCACCGAAATCCTGAAAGACGCCTCCAAATGAAAAAGATGACCCTCACCCTGGCCGCGCTGCTGGCGCTGCTGACGACCGGTTTGGTCTACGCCGCCGGTGGCGACGTCGGCCAGGCGGCCAAGCAGGAAACCAACTGGACCGCGATCAGCATGTTTGCCCTGTTCGTGGCCGGCACGCTCTACATTACCAAATGGGCCGCGGCCAAGACCAAGTCGGCCGCTGACTTCTACACTGGCGGTGGCGGCATCACCGGCTTCCAGAACGGCCTGGCGATTGCGGGCGATTACATGTCCGCGGCCTCGTTCCTGGGTATTTCCGCGGCTGTGATGGCCACCGGCTATGACGGCCTGATCTACTCGATCGGTTTCCTGGTCGGCTGGCCGGTCATCACCTTCCTGATGGCCGAGCGCCTGCGCAACCTGGGCAAATTCACCTTTGCCGACGTGGCAGGCTACCGCTTTCAACAGGGTCCGATCCGCGCCTTCGCTGCTTCCGGCACGCTGGTGGTCGTCGCTTTCTACCTGATCGCCCAGATGGTGGGTGCCGGCCAGCTGATCAAGCTGCTGTTCGGTCTGGACTACTGGATGGCGGTCGTGATCGTCGGCGCGCTGATGATGGTCTACGTGCTGTTCGGCGGCATGACGGCCACGACCTGGGTCCAGATCATCAAGGCCTGCCTGCTGCTCTCGGGCGTGACCTTCATGGCCTTCATGGTGCTGGCGCAGTTCGGCTTCAGCCCCGAGGCCCTGTTCGCCAAGGGGGTCGAGGTGCGGTCGGCCATTGCCGCCAACACCGGGAAGACGCCAGAGGAGGCCGCCAAGGCTGGCCTGTCCATCATGGGGCCGGGCGGCTTCGTGAAGGATCCGATCTCGGCCATTTCCTTCGGCATGGCGCTGATGTTCGGCACCGCCGGCCTGCCCCACATCCTGATGCGCTTCTTTACCGTCCCCGACGCGAAGGAAGCACGCAAGTCGGTGTTCTGGGCGACCACCTGGATCGGCTATTTCTACGTGCTGATCTTCATCATCGGCTTTGGCGCGATCACCCTGGTGCTGACGAACCCCGAGTTCTCCGACGTGGCCAAGGGCGTCATCAAGGGCGGCGCGGGCACGGCCAACATGGCGGCCGTGCTGGTGGCCAAGTCGGTCGGTGGCAACGTGTTCTACGGCTTCATCTCGGCCGTGGCCTTCGCGACGATCCTGGCGGTGGTGGCCGGCCTGACGCTTTCGGGCGCCTCCGCCGTCTCGCACGACATCTACGCCACGCTGATCAAGAAGGGCAAGGCCGACAGCGCCGCCGAACTGAAGGTGTCCCGCGTCACAACGCTGGCGCTGGGCGTGCTGGCCGTGACCCTGGGCATCGTCTTCGAGAAGCAGAACATCGCCTTCATGGTGTCGCTGGCTTTCGCCATCGCTGCCTCGGCCAACTTCCCGGTTCTGTTCATGTCCGTGCTGTGGAAAGACTGCACCACCAAGGGTGCGGTCATCGGCGGCTTCCTGGGGCTGATTTCGTCGGTGGCGCTGACCGTGGTTTCGCCGTCGGTGTGGGAAGCCACGCTGGGCAACCCCAAGGGTTCGGCGCTGTTCCCCTACACCTCGCCGGCGCTGTTCTCCATGACCATCGGCTTCGTGGGCATCTGGCTGTTCTCCATCCTGGACCGCAGCCCGAACGCCGCCCGGGAGCGCGCCGCGTTCCCCGCGCAGCAGGTGCGCTCGGAAACCGGCCTCGGCGCTTCGGGCGCATCGGGACACTGATCCGATACCAATGATCCGTGCGGGCCTGCCCGCACGCCGTCAGAAATAAACCGGGCCCTGCGCCCGGTTTTTTTGTTGGAAGGCGGGGCCCCTCAGTGGCGCTGCAGATGCCGCAACTTGATGAAAGCCAAAGCGGCCATGACCGCATCGTTGAGGGCGTCGTGCGCATCGCGCACCGGCAAACCCAGATCGCCCATCAGCGTCGCAAAACGCAGGTCGATCGGCGCGTTCGCCTGCTGCTGGTACGCAGGCAGCTGCCGGAACTTGTAGTCGTAATAGAGCGACGAGACCTCGATCGCCGGCTGCGGCAGCCCCTGCCCCAGCATCGGAAACAGGGCTCGATTCAGCATGGCCAGGTCGAACTCCAGGTAATAGCCGACCAGGGGCCGGCTGCCAATGAAGCGCATCAGCTGCTTCAAAGCCTCGTCGATGGGCAGGCCCTGCGCCAGGTCGCGCTCGCGCAGGCGGTGAATGCGCACGCTCTCGGCTGAAACCCCCCGCTCGGGCCGAACCAGGAGTTCCAGGCGTTCGCTGGTCATGATCCGGTTGCCGACGATGCGCACTGCGCCGATCGACACGATCTCGTCGGTGCGCACGTTCAGTCCGGTGGTCTCGCAGTCCAGCGACACCCATTCGCCCTCGGGCGGTGCATCGAACATGAAACGGAATGCGGGATCACCCAGGTGGTACAGCATCCACTCGCGCTTGAGCGCGCCGAGCCAGCGCGGCGATGGGAGACCGGCCCTCATCGGACCGCGTCCAGGTGGAACCGATGGCGCAGCAGCACCTTGAACCGCTTGACCACACCCAGCGTGTCCTTGAGCAGGTCGCGGTCCAGGCTGCTGAGCCGCGCCACGTCGATGGCACCCGTCACCGCTTTGCCGGTATCGAGTTCGGCCAGGCCGGCCTTGAGTTTGAGCCCCATGAAGAAATGCAGGCTGTCGGTCAGGTCCGCGGCCATGTCGGGGCTGAGCTGTCCGCCCGCCACCAGTGCCGTGATGCGGCCCGCTGTGCCGGTCTCGGTCAGGCGATGCGCCAGCGCCAGGCTGCGCACGCCATGCACCAGCGGAAAGATGCCTTCTTTCTTGAGGTTGAGATGCGATTCGGCGTCACCGAGGCCCAGCAACCGGTTCCACCAGCCGGTGCTGCTGCCAAAGGCGTCAATGGCCGCCGCGAACCGACCGAGCATGGCGTCGTTGTCGGTGGCCAGCTTCATCAGGCCGCGCTGCACCGCCTCCAGCAGGTGGGCATCGCCACACACCGCATGGGCGTCCATGAAGATAGCCAGGTTCATCAGGCTGTCGCCGTCGGGCATGATCAGCCACTGGCGCGTCATCTGGGCGAACTCGCTGACCGGCTTGCGCCACTGGGCGTTGCTCACCATGATGTGCCCCGGGCATTCCGGATAGCCGAAATCACGCAGCGCCCCCGAGAAGCGCTCGCAGATGCCCGCCAGGTCCGCAGGCGGTACATAGCCGTCGCGCAGAACCAGGCCGTTGTCCTGGTCGGTCTTCAGCAGTTGTTCGCCCCGTCCTTCGCTGCCCATCACGAACAGGCAGCTGTGGGCCACCAGGTCGGGGGGAGCGATGAGCTGCCAGGCCCGCTCGAAAAGGCGGGCATTGAGCTGCTGCACCAGCTTGGCGATCAGGTTGACCCGTGAACCGCTGCGGTACAGCAGGGCGATCATCCGTGTGATCCGTGTGGCGGCCTGGCTCAAGCCCTCCAGGTCCTTCGCCTCCTCGATCTGCACCGTGATCATGTGCGACTGGTTGGACAGGAAGCTGAACAGGTCCAGCGCCTCCAGAATGCCCAGGATCTCATCGCCCTCGGCCACCACCACCCGGTGCACGCGACGGCGCAGCATCACGGCCATCGCGTCGCCCAGCTGGTCGGAGGGTTTCACCTCGATCAGCTTGAAGGTGGACAGCTCCCCGACGGCCAGCTGATCGAGCGGCCGGCCGTCCAGGATGGCACGCTGCAGCGCCGTGGCGGTGAAGATGCCCAGCCGTGGCGGTTGCGACTGGGTGTCGCGCACCAGCACGTTGGACGTGCGGTGCGCCTGGAACAGCTTCACCACCGAGAGGATGTCGGTGCTGGCGTCGACGAAATGGGCCGGCCGAAGGAACGCCTCGTCCACGCGGGACATCGTGAGCGACTGCAGCTCGTGCTGGTTCTTGCGCTCGGAAAGCGCACTGAGCTTGTTGCTGAGGTCGGAAAACAGCAGCGCGCCGAAGGTGGCATTCGAAGCAATCAGGTCGCTGAC